>SYEN01000326.1 GCA_005800795.1 Burkholderiales bacterium
CGCAATGGCGATGCGCTGGCGTTGTCCGCCGGATAACTTGACGCCACGCTCGCCGACATGCGCGTCGTAGCCCTTGCGGCCCATCCAGTCTTGTAAGCCGAGAATGAATTCGTGTGCCTGTGCTTTGCGCGCGGCCGCGCGCACGGCGTCATCATCCGCGCGCGGCCGGCCATAGCGAATGTTGGCGGCAATCGAGCGATGCAACAGCGATGTATCCTGCGTCACCATGCCGATGGCCGCACGCAGGCTTTCCTGCGTGACATCCGCGATGTCCTGCCCGTCGATGCGTATTTTGCCTTTACCCAGTTCAAAAAATCGCAAAAGCAGATTCACCAGCGTGGATTTGCCCGCGCCCGAACGCCCCACCAACCCGACGCGTTCGCCGGGGCTTATGGTGAAGCTCACCTGATTGAGCACGGGTTGGGTGTCGGCCCGATCGTAGTTAAACGACACGTCGTCAAACTGAATTTCCCCGCGTGGTGTGTTCAAGTCAACTGCACCGGGCTTGTCAACGCCGCTGTGCGGCACGGCAATGGTTTGCATGCCTTCCTGCACCACGCCTATGTTCTCGAAAATTCCGGTGACCTCCCAGCTCACCCAGCCGGCAACGTTGGCGATTTGCCAGGCCAATGGCAGCGCTGTCGCCACCACGCCCGCACTCACCGTGCCTTCAACCCACAGCCAGATGCCGATGGTCGCGGTTCCCGTGAGCAGCACCGCGTT
Source organism: Burkholderiales bacterium (assembly GCA_005800795.1). GTDB lineage: Bacteria > Pseudomonadota > Gammaproteobacteria > Burkholderiales > SG8-41 > UBA5216. Next base: position 724 of record SYEN01000326.1, read on the forward strand.
CATCGCCGACAGACAAAACATGAATTGCGAAATCAGCCGCATGTGCGCGGCAATGGCGGCCTGATGTTCATCGACCACCTCGCGCACGTAGGCATCCTCGTCCGCCAGCCGTGCGAACAACTTGACGGTCAGAATGTTGGTGTAGCTGTCGACGACGCGCGCCATCACCATCGAGCGCACTTCGGAGCTTGCTTTCGCCAGATCGCGCATGCGCGGCACAAAGTAGCGTAGAAAAATCATGTAGCCGATAAACCAGGCCATCGTGGGCAGCGCCAGCCGCCAATCGGCCATGGCCATCAGCACCAACGCGCTCACGCCGTAGACGGCGATGTACCACACCGCGCGTATGGCCGACATCACGCTTTCGCGCAAGGCGTTGGCGGTCTGCATCACGCGGTTGGCGATGCGCCCGGCAAAATCATTCTGGAAGAACGACCAGTTCTGCCGCACCACGTGCCAATGGCTTTGCCAGCGTATCAGGCTGGTGACACCCGGCAGCAACGCGTTCTGGCGTATCGCGACATCCAGCAGCAGCACCACCGGCCGCACGATCAGGATCAGCACCACCATGCCGATGAGCAAAGGCATCTGCTGCGCCAGTGCAGCCTGCCGGTCGCTGGCTTCCATCAAGGAAACCAGCTTGCCAATGAACACGGGAATCACCGTATCGATCAGCGCTACCGCGAGGCTGGTAACGAACATGGCCCCGTACCAGCCCTTGGTCTGGCGCACGAAATGCCAATAAAAGGTCATCAACCCGCTTGGCGGCGCGCCCGGCCCTACGCTGGCCGTGCCTTTGATGCGTGATTGAAGGTAATTAAACATTTGCGTAGCTCTGCGATCAAGCGGTCGTTCCCCCAGCAGCAAGGCGCTGCATGCCTTGCCAGGAAAAAGATCCTTACTTAGGGTTTGATTCGTGCCAGCAGACTTTGCACGCCCAAACCAGGCTGGAAAGAATCTCCACGCCCAGATCGCTCAAGGATTCCGCAGCAGGCGCCATCGACGCTTGTGCCAACACAATCACATCTACGCCTTTAGCCGCTGGACGAACCGCTTTAGCTATCGCATCAAAATAAGCGGGCAGATCGCCGTTGACAAAATGCGCCCACGCATCCGCCACCAACAAGCGTTGAATATCAACCTGGGTATTCAACGCCAACGCGGATTCCCGCACGAGATCAGTGGTCGGCTGCAAGGTACTCTCCAAAGCAGCGACCAGCAAAATGCGCGGCCCCAACTTGACCACCCGGTCGGCCATCGCGCGGTCGATTCTCGTGGCAATGAACTGCCCGCCGGTGTCGGTCTTCTCCGCCGCGCCGCCGATAGTCGAGCAGGTACACGCCACCACCGAGGCGCCCTTCGCCGCAGAGGCAACCATCGCGTTCTGTATGCGAACCACCAGCGCCGGATCAGCCGCACCGGCGGTTTGTGCATCCGCCAGCAAATCTTCTGCGACGATATGTTCGACCTTCACGCCCGGCGCAGCCGCAGACACGAGGCTCTCAAACGTCGCAACGTGTACCGGCGAGGTATGCAGAAACGCGATATGCGGGCGCATGGTGTCGATTACGGGGACTACACCGCCCCCTTGGCGCGCAGCCCGGCAATCGCTGCAGCGTCATAGCCCAAGCCCTTCAACACTTCCTCGGTATGCTCGCCGGCATCGGGCGTGTGGCCCAATTTTTCAGGCTGAGGATAACGGCTCAAATGGATCGGCTGCCCCACCACTTTTTGCGCGCCGTAGTGCGGCGAATCCACCGGCTTGGCAATGCCCAGGTGCTGCACCTGCGGATCGGCGAATACCTTGTCGATGGTATTGATCGGGCCGCAGGGCACGCCGGCTTTGTGCATCAGCGCGACCCACTCGTCGTTGCTCTTGGTGAGCATAACCTCGGCCAAACGCGTGTTCAGCGCGGTACGGTTCTTGGTGCGCAGCGCGGCGTTGGCGAATGCGGGGTCACTCAAGAGGTCAGCCGCGCCGGTCGCCTTGCAAAAATGCTGCCACAGACTGTCGCCAGAGGCTGCAATGTTGATATAGCCATCAGTCGTCTTGAACATGCCGGTGCCCGCGCCCGTCGGATGGTTGTTGCCCTCCTGCCCCGCCACTTCGCCGCGAATCAGATACCGCGCGGCCTGGAAATCCAGCATGAAAATCTGCGCTTCGATCAGTGACGTTGACACCCACTGGCCTTCGCCGGAACGCTCTCGTTCGAGGAGCGCCAGCACGATGCCGTTCGCCAGCAGCAGGCCTGCCGAGGTATCGTTAATCGCAATGCCCACACGCACCGGCCCGCCGCCGGGTTGACCAGTGATCGACATCAATCC
>SYEN01000327.1 GCA_005800795.1 Burkholderiales bacterium
CCGGTGTCCAACACGGGCGTCGTGGGCCGCAACTACTCGTATCAAACGGGCGGCCGTGTCGAAGTGTTCTTCGACGATAAAGAGTTCAATCCGTTTATCGGCGGCGGCATGGTGAATACCTCCATCGACGATTTCAACGGTGACGTGCTGCATAGTAAGCCGCGTGATTTTGTCGGTTCAGCCTATATCGCCGTGTCCACCGCAGGTGCCACGCCAATCAAGAGCAAGCCCGTGCCGCATGGTACGCCGCGTTGGGGCGGTGCGTGGAAGAAAGCGATCGCGCACAACTACCGCCGCGCCTTCAGCTTGGGCATCCATGGCTCGTGCATGAGCTACCGCGGGCATTACCTTGATCTTGACCCGACGTACAAGGATTCCAACGGCCTGCCGCTGTTGCGCATGACTTACGACTGGCACCAGAACGAACAGAAAATGCTGCACTACATGAACGAGAAAGTGAGCGAGATCGCCAAGGCCATGAAGCCATCGGGCTATCACGCGCGCGCGCCGTACACCAAGTACAGCATCGTGCCCTATCAAAGCACGCACAACATGGGCGGCGCAGCGATGGGCGCGGATCCGAAGACCAGTGTGGTCAACAAGTACATGCAATCGTGGGATGTGCCCAATGTGTTCGTGGTGGGCGGCAGCGCCTTCCCGCAGAACGGCGCGCAAGGCCCGACCGAGACCATCGGCATGCTGGCGTGCTGGGCGGCCGATGGCATCAAAGAGGTTTATCTGAAGAAGCCGGGCCAGCCCATGGTGTAAGCCGTGCCTTTCTGACGCGCCAGCGAATCTATGGCGCGTCAGTGACGATCCGGCGGTTTTCTCTGGCGCGTACCCGCGCATCCAGTTCAGCCAGCCTCTGGGGCGTACCGACATCATTCCATTCACCGCGAAAGTGTTCACCGGTGACACACCCTGCCGCAATCGGGCCTTCCAGTTGCGCAGCCAGGCGCGCTTTTGCGCCGTGCGGGATGTCCGCAAACAATGCCGGATGATAAGCGCCGATACCACTGAACGTGAGTCGCGCGCCTGTCTGTGAAACCACGCCTTCGTGCAAGGCAAAATCGCCTTGCGGATGATGTGCCGGATTATCGACGAGCACCAGATGCGCCGGGCGCTCGACTGTTAACGCTTGCGCACGCTTGCACAACCCGCTGAAATCGTAATCGCTGTAGACATCGCTGTTGACCACGATAAACGGCTTCGCGTCGAGCAGCGGCAACGCCCACGCAATGCCGCCAGCGGTTTCCAGCGCCTCGCGTTCAAACGAATAGCGGATCCGTACGCCGTGTGCGGCGCCGTCGCCCAGCGCGGCCTCGATTTTTTCCGCAAGGTGCGAAATATTGACGACCAGATCCGTGATGCCTGCTTGCTGCAATTTAAAAATAGTTAATAAAATTATATACTTACCGCCAATCGTCAGGAGCGGTTTTGGCGTGGTGTCGGTCAGCGGCCGCATACGCTCGCCGCGCCCGGCTGCAAGGATCATCGCTTTCATCGCAACGCTCGGAAGGGGTGGCCGCTTAGAAGGTATAGCCGATTTGCTGCGCGCGGCCTTCGAGCTCATCCAGCAAATTCGCCAGCGGCCCCAACTCGCGGTAGCGCGTGGCGACGCGTCGCGCGTATTGAATAAAGCGCGGCGTGTCTTTGAGGTAATGCGGCTTGCCGTCGCGATAATAAATGCGCGCAAAAATGCCCAGCACCTTGATATGGCGCTGCAAGCCCATCCATTCGAGATCGCGCCAGAATGCGCCGAAGTCTGCGTTCACCGGCAGGCCGGCAGCTTTTGCGCGCTCCCAATAGCGGATTGTCCAGTCAAGCTCACGTACTTCGGGCCAGCTTACGAACGCGTCGCGAAACAGCGACGCCACGTCATAGGTGATGGGGCCGTACACCGCATCCTGAAAATCCAGCACGCCGGGATTGGGCGTGGACATCATCAACTTGCGCGGCATGTAATCGCGATGCACGTAAACTTTGGGTTGTGCCGAAGCCGCATCGATCAGCATCTTTGATGTGGCAGTAAACACCGCCTGCTGCATGGGCGTGAATGAGGTTTGCAAATGTTTGCCCACGTACCATTCGGGAAAGAGATCCACTTCCCGTTGCAGCAGCGCTGCATCGTAGGGTGGCAGCGCACCGGGGCGGCTGGCTATTTGCCAGAGGATCAGGGCGTCGATGGCGTCACTGAACAGGCTATCCGGATTGTCTGCGGTAAATCCATTGAGGTAAGTTGTGGTGCCAAGATCGCTCAACAGCAAAAAGCCGCGTTCAATATCCTGTGCTATCACTTGTGGCACATTCAGTCTCGCCTCGCGCATCAGTGCGGCCACCTGCACGAACGGACGGCAATCTTCCTGCGGCGGCGGCGCGTCCATGGCGATAAAGGTCTTACCATCGATCGTGACGCGAAAATAGCGCCGGAAACTGGCGTCGGCCGACGCCGGCGCCAGGGTAAAAGCCCTCTTGAAACAGCTCTGGGCGAGCCAGGCGTGCAATTGCGCGAGGCGTATATCGGTTGCGGACAATGCGCTGCCTATGGCTGTCGTGGCTATGGTTGATATGGTTGCCGTCGTTGCCTTGCGGCGGGTTTTGTGCGATTTTAGCATCCCGGTTTCGACCTCCCAATGACGGTACGCGCTGCCTCGTAATGCTTCTCCTGCACAAGACCCCCATCGCCTTTGCGCTTGCGTGTGCCTTGCCGTGCGTGCTGCCGGCATTTGCCCAGACATCGCAGAATGCGCTGGCGCTACGCATGCAAACTACCATCACCGGCGTGCCGGACGGCAAGTCCGGCGTGCGTGCGCCGGTGTACATGGAAGGCGACCGTATGCAGGGCCACACCGAGCGCGAGACCGAGGCCATGGGTAACGCGCGCGCGCGTTCCCGCGGACAGGCGATTGCGGCAGACTGGATGCGCTTTGATTCACGTATCAACGAGCTCACCGCCATCGGCAATGTGCATCTGGAACAAGGCGCGTATGTCGCCGACGGCGTGCGCCTGCGCTACGACTTCGACACCGAGCGCGGGGTGATGGAGCGTGCAACCTACTTCGTCAATCCGCGCAACAGCGGCAATCTGCCGATCTTCCCCGGGGCACCGCTGGCGGCCGGGCCCGCCAGCAGCGGCGCCACGCGTCAGGCGATGAGCGGGCGCGGCGCAGCTGAGCGCATCATCTTCGACGGGCCGGGCCAGTTTCGCGCGCAGCAGGCGAGTTTCACCACCTGCGAGCCGGACAACGATCAATGGAATATCCGGTCGCAGGATTTGCGCATTTATCAGGATCAGGGTGTGGGTGTGGCACGCAACGCCACCGTGGATTTCAAGGGCCGGCCGATTTTTTATGCGCCATATTTTTCGTTTCCGCTGCATCAGGAACGCAAGACCGGGTTTCTCATGCCGCATTACGGCAGCACCAGCGCCAGTGGCGTTGAAGTGACCACGCCGTTTTTCTGGAACATGGCGCCCAATTACGACCTGACGATTACGCCGCGCGCGTTGAGCAAGCGTGGCGTGCAGTTGCGCAACGACTTTCGTTATTTGCAGCCGAACTACCGCGGCGAGATTCACTTTGAAATTCTGCCCGAAGACCGCGCGGCCGAACGCACCCGGCAGCTTTTCCAGTTGCAGCATACGCACACGCTACCCGGCGGATGGGCCGGCACGCTGGACATCAATCAGGTATCGGACGCCAAGTACTTCACCGATCTGTCCACCGCTGTGGCGTTGACCTCGCAAACGCATCTGACACGGCAAGGCACGCTGTCGCACGGCGGCCTGTGGGGCAACGGCGGCACCTATGCCTTCAGTAGTCTGATCCAGGGCTGGCAAACGCTGCAAACCGACTCGCTGGCGCCGCTGACGCCGCCCTATTCGCGCCGCCCGCAATTAACGCTGACGGCGCAGCGCTTTAACACGTTGCGCGGCGATTTCAATTTCGAGAGCAATTACACGGATTTCACCCACCCGACGCTGGTAAGCGGCAAACGCCTCATGGCCTATCCCAGCATGACGTTTCCGCTGCAAAGCGCCGCGTGGTTCGTCACACCGAAGGTGGGGTTGCACGCCTCGCGATATTTCATCGACCAGAAGACCTCCCCACTGCCCGACGCGACGCGAGTGGTGCCCATTTTCAGCGCCAGCACGGGGTTGAACTTCGAGCGCACGGCCAGTATTTTCGGCAACCGCTTTTTGCAAACACTGGAACCGGTGGCTTACTACGTCAACATCCCCTATCGCGATCAGGGCAACCTGCCGAATTTTGAAAGCGGCTTGCAGGACATCAACTTCGCCTCGATTTTTTCGGAGAATCAGTTCAGTGGCCACGACCGCATCAACGACGCCAATCAACTCACTCTGGGCGTGCGTTCGCGGCTGATTGCTCCCGATACCGGCTTTGAAGTGATCCGCGCGGGCCTTGCGCAACGCTATTATTTTCAGGGCCAGCGTGTGACCCTGCCTGGCGTGGCGCCGCGCAATAATTCCAGCGTACGTTCCGATATGCTGGCAGTGGTCAGCGGTACCATCGCGCCCAGGCTCACCATGGATCTGGGATGGCAGTACAATACGGATTCGCGGCAAACCCAGCGCACCACAGCTGCCGCACGGTATCAGCCGGAACAGGGCAAGCTGCTAAATCTGGCCTACCGGCAAAGTATCGCGTCATCAATCCGGCAATGGGACATGTCGGCGCAATGGCCGGTCGCGCGCGGATGGAGCGCGGTGGGTCGCTGGAATTATTCAGTGCAGGACCGGCGCACGCTGGAGGCCATCGGCGGCATGGAATATGACGGTGGGTGTTTTGTGTTTCGGGTTGTGGCCCATCGGATTTCCACGGCAACCACCGTGGCCAACACCGCGTTTTTCGTGGAACTGGAGTTGAACGGTATCACCCGGGTCGGGTCAAATTCGCTGGATTTGTTGCGCCGGAATGTTTCCGGCTATATGCGCCATGACCCTTACGCCGCGCGGCCCGGCGAGTACTACGTGCCGGAGCGTTAAGCGGGAAGTCTTACGAGGAATTTCTGTAACTATATGATTTTATTGATTTTTTTTAATCGCCTTTTTTTGGGGTCGTGGCTGCTCATGCTTGGGACGGCGACTGTTCAAGCGCAACCGCAAACCAAACCGCGTCCAGTCATCACCCTAGACCGCATCGTCGCTGTGGTGAACGACGAAGTGATTACACGCAACGAGCTCAGCGAACGCATGAAGCGCGCGGAGAGCCAGTTGGCGCGCCAGGGCACGCCCATACCGCCGCGTGCCGAACTGGAAAAGCAGATACTCGATCGTATGATTTCCGACCGCGCGGTAACGCACTTCGCCAAGGAAAGCGGCCTGCGCATCGACGATACGGAACTCGATCGCGCCATTGAGCGCATCGCGCAGGAAAACCAGATGATAGTCGCGCAACTGCGCATGGCGCTGGAAAAAGACGGTATTCCATTTCCGCGTTTTCGCGAGGATATCCGCGGCGAGATTCTGATGGCGCGTCTGCGCGAGCGCGAAGTCAACGACAAAATCGTGGTCACGGAAAGCGAAATCGACAACCTGATCGCCGCCTCCGAAAAGACCAACGCCGCCGACGAATTCAACGTTGCGCATATTCTGGTGCGCGTGCCTGAAAATTCCGGCCCTGATCAAATCAAGGCGCGTCAGACCCGTGCCGAGCAGGCGCTGGCGCAGTTAAAAGGCGGCGCCGATTTCCGCCAGATCGCTGCCTCGTTCTCGGAAGCGCCCGACGCATTGCAGGGTGGCGCGATGGGCTGGCGCGACACGAACCGTTTGCCCACGTTGTTCGCCGACGCACTACGCGCGATGAAACCCGGCGATTTGAGCGCCGTGCTGCGCAGCCCCAACGGTTTTCATATTGTCAAGCTGCTCGAACAACGCGGCGGCAAAGAGATGGCCATGGTGCAGCAAACCAACGCGCGCCATATCTTGATCAAAGTCAGCGAAGTGGTGCCCGAAGCGGACGCGCGCAACCGTCTGCGCACATTGAAGGAACGGCTCGACAACAAGGGTGATTTCGCACAACTCGCGCGAGCCAACTCTGAGGACACCAGCGCCTCCAAGGGCGGTGAACTCGGCTGGATTTCGCCGGGCGACACGGTACCCGAATTCGAGCGCGCGATGGATGCGCTAAAGCCGGGGCAGATCAGCGATCCCGTGCGTTCGCCCTTCGGCTGGCACCTGATTCAGGTGCTGGAGCGGCGCTCGTCTGATCTTTCCGGCGAGCGCAAGCGCCTTGCCGCGCGCCAGACGCTGCGCGAGCGCAAGGGCGAGGAGTCGTTCAACGAGTGGGTGCGCCGCACGCGCGATACGGCGTACGTCGAGATCCGTCTCGAAGAACGGTAACGGGTGCGCGCGCACAGCAGCCTGCCCACCATCGCCGTCACTGCAGGCGAACCGGCGGGTGTCGGGCCGGAAATCTGCGCGGCGCTGAAAACCGCCGCGCTACCCGCGCGCATTGTGGTGATTGCTGATCGTGAATTGATGCGTTTGCGAACGGGTTTTGTGTGGCCGGATTTCGTGGGCGGCTGCACCGCCACGGACATCGGCATCAGCGTGCTGCATGTGCCGCTGGCAGTGCCATCCATTGCAGGCAAGCTGGATACAGCCAATAGCGCCTACGTGTTACGCACGTTGGGCGTGGCATGTGACGGCTGCACCGACAAGCTATTCGACGCCATGGCCACCGCGCCGGTGCACAAGGGTGTGATTAACGACGCCGGTGTGCCATTCACCGGCCACACGGAGTTTCTCGAAGAGCGTACGCACACGCCGCGCGTGGTGATGATGCTGGCGGGTGGCAGCATGCGCGTGGCGCTTGCCACCACGCACCTGGCGTTGAAGGCTGTTGCCGGGCACATTACATACGAGGACCTTACGCAGACGCTGCGCGTATTGCATCATGATTTGCGGACAAAATTCGGCATCGCCGCGCCGCGCATCGCGGTGGCAGGTTTAAATCCCCACGCCGGCGAATCGGGTCACATGGGTCGCGAGGAAATCGATGTCATCATTCCGGTCATCCGCGCACTGCGCACGGAAGGCATGAATCTTTCTGACCCGCTGCCCGCAGACACACTGTTCAACCCCGAACGCCTCAAGCACTATGACGCGGTGCTGGCG
>SYEN01000328.1 GCA_005800795.1 Burkholderiales bacterium
CATCGCGGCCGTGTCGCGCATGACTTTGATCAGCAAGCGCAGCGACGGCAAACACGCCTGGGCCATCAACGCCGAAGGCCCGCATCTTTCCCCACCGGAACCCGCTGCGCTCGCCGCCGGAACCACGGTGGAAGTACGCGATCTTTATTTCAACACACCCGCACGCCGCAAGTTTTTGAAGTCGGATGCCACTGAATACGCGCATTGTGAAGAAGCCTTCAGGCGCATCGCGCTATCGTGTCCTCGCGCAGGCTTTACGCTACAACACAACACGCGCACGCAGTGGCATCTCAAAGCGCAAAGCCTCGATGAACGCATCCTCGCACTGCAGGGCGAAGAGTTTGCGCACGCGTCGGTCATCGTCGATGAAGACACTGCGGGCTTGCAGCTGCACGGCCGCGCGGGCTTGCCCACGTATGCACGTGCCAGCCGCGACGCGCAATATTTTTACGTCAACGGCCGCTTCGTACGCGACAAAATGCTGGCGCACGCGGTGCGGCAGGCGTATCAGGATGTGCTGCATCATGAACGCCATCCCGCATTCGTGCTGTTTCTCGAACTCGATCCAGCGCTGGTGGATGTCAACGTGCATCCGGCGAAAACCGAAGTGCGTTTTCGCGATTCGCGCGCTGTGCACCAGTACGTGTTTCACGCGCTGTCGCGTGCGCTGGCTGGTGGCGCAGGGGCGTCTGTCGCGCAGACACTGCCTGCACCCAGCTTCGCAATGACGCATGCGCTGACCGATACATCTGAATTCCCGATCAGAGACCCTTCTCGTGGCACAGAAAATTATTTAATAAAAACAGACACTTACAACACACCTGTTTATCGCTCCCAAAGTGCCATGCCTCTCGCCGCACGCGAATCCAGCGCGTTCTACGACACATTGTTTGGCCGGCGTGATGCGGCTCCTACAGCGGCAGTTGCACAAACCGCGCCCAACGATACTGCTCCGCCACCACTGGGATTCGCACTCGCGCAACTCGCGGGCATTTACATCCTTGCCGAAAATGAACACGGCTTGGTCATCGTCGACATGCACGCCGCGCACGAACGCATCATGTACGAAAAACTTAAGGCCGCGCTCGACGCCGCCGAAATCCCCATGCAGCCGCTGCTGGTGCCGGTGACCATGAACGCGCCCGCACTGGATGTCGCCACCGCCGAAGAAAACGAAACCACGCTGCGCCAGATCGGCTTCGACATGGCGCCCGGCTCGCCCACCGCGCTCACCATCCGTGCAGTACCCGCAATGCTGGCGGACGCCGATGCACGCAGTCTCGCCACCGACGTGCTGCGCGAAGTGCGGGAGTTTGGCGCGAGCCGCGTGCTCACCGAACGACGCAATGAACTGCTCGGCACCATGGCCTGTCACGCCGCCGTGCGCGCCAACCGCCGGCTGACGGCCATGGAAATGAACGCGCTCTTGCGCGACATGGAAGCCACCGAGCGTTCGGGGCAGTGCAATCACGGCCGGCCGACGTGGTGCCAGATTTCGATGAACGAACTCGATAAATTTTTCATGCGTGGGCGCTGATTTCTGTTCACGACCACCATGGCCAAAATCCACCACCCGCCTGCCATCATCCTGATGGGCCCCACCGCCAGCGGCAAAACCGCAATTTCCGCGCAGCTTGCGCAATCCCTGCAATGCGAAGTCATCAGCGTCGATTCCGCGCAGGTTTACAAGGACATGAACATCGGGACCGCCAAGCCCGACGCCTTGTTCTTGAAACACACGCCGCATCACGGTATCGACATCATCGAGCCGCACGAAACCTATTCCGCGATGAAGTTCCGCGATGACGCGCTGACCCACATGCGCGAAATCACCGAGCGCGGCAAAATTCCGCTGCTGGTGGGCGGCACCATGATGTATTTCAAGGCGCTGATCGAAGGCATGAACGACCTGCCCGAAGCCGACCCCATGGTGCGGCTGATGATCGACACACTGGCCGATGAAAAAGGCTGGCCCGGCGTGCACGGTCATCTGATGAAAGTTGACCCCGAAACCGCCGCGCGCATCGACCCAAATGACTCGCAACGCATCCAGCGCGCGATGGAGATTTACCATCTCACCGGCAAACCCATGTCCGCGTGGCTCGCCAAACCCAAATACGTGTATTTTCCCTACACGCCGATCACGATTTCACTGGTACCCGGCGACCGCACCATCCTGCACCTGCGCATCGCCAATCGCTTTGATGAAATGCTCAAGGCGGGCCTCGTTGATGAAGTCGCCCAACTGCGCGAAGACTACGTGCTCGAAGCCACCATGCCATCGATGCGCTGCGTCGGCTACCGGCAGGCGTGGCAACACATCAATGGCGCCTTCGGTCTGGAAGAACTGCGCGAACAGGGCATAGCCGCCACCCGCCAACTCGCCAAGCGGCAACTGACATGGCTACGCAGCATGGAACCCGGCAGTGCGACGGAATTCGACTGTCTTGCCGAGAATATCGATGGGACCGTGCTGAATTACATCCGGCAGGCTCTGGAGGCGCATTATTTGGCCGGGGGCAATGCCCAGTAGCCGGCTCCGTTGGATGACCTGCCGTGTCGTCATCATGCTACGCCGCTCAGTCGCTATACTTGAAAGCAATTTTAGCCACCTCAAACTGCTGTATGGCTTCAACTTGACTTGGCCTTACGCATTGCTCCCGAAAATAAGCGAAACCCGCCACCGAGCAGGACTTTCAGAGGGCCTGCATGCATTGCAAAATGGGCCGCTACCGACAGGCCCAAACCTTCGACGAGCAGATGCTGAATGCTATGCCCGGCCATCGCGATGCCCTGTTGTTGCTTGCCCTGCTCGCCCAACGGGGCGGCAAAGCCGCGGCGGGCGACGAATTTTTTCGTCAGCCCATGGAAAGCGAGACGTGCTCGGTCACGTTCAACTCGCGCCTCGACGCCAGCCCGCGCTGGCAGCCAGCGTCGCCCAATCCGCACATCGCCGCCGCACTCGCGCCCGGGCTTGAAAGTTACCGGCAAAAGTTGAATAGCTTTGAGCCATTCACACCGTGGCTGGAAAAAATTTCCTTCGACGCCAACCCGTTCGACCGCGGCTCACCGCACTGGAACAATGTGTGGCTTCCGGTGCTGGATGCCGTGGAGCTATATTGTCTGGTGGCGCTCAAACACCCGCGTCGCCACGTCGAAATCGGCTCCGGTAACTCCACTAAATTCGTGGCGCGCGCAATCAAGGATCACGGGCTCGAGACGAAAATCATTTCCATCGACCCGCAACCGCGTGCCGAAATTGACGCGCTGTGCCACGAGGTTAAACGCGTGCCGCTGGAAAAGTGCGATCTGAGCATTTTCGCCACTCTGGCAGAAAACGACATCGTGTTCGCGAACAACTCGCACCACACCTACATGAACTCCGATGTGACAGTTTTTTTCTGCGAGATACTCCCGCAACTGCCGCGCGGCGTCACGGCTGGCATCCACAATATTTTTCTACCCTGCGATTACCCAGAAGAATGGACAGGCCGCTACTATTCCGAGCAATACCTGCTGGCCAGTTACCTCCTGGCACGCACGCAACGGTTTGACGTCACGCTGCCGCTGGCCTAAGTGGTTAGTCAGGGGCTGGGGCAGCAATTGATGCGCTCCGTGCGGAACAGGAATAACGATGAAGCCTGGGGGGTGGAACGTCGTTTTAGGTGAATATACGGTAACGCACTACCTTAATCTGGCTGCGCGCATCCGGGCTTCGCTTGGCATGTCGCTTCGGATTTAATTGAATGCTGTTATTTGTCGAGACGAATGTTGTAGATTTGCTCGGAGTAACCACATTCTCTACATTTGAGATAAAAGGTAAAATAAATCTAGTAATTTTGTGAGTAGTCAGCTTCTCGCGTAACAATATGCTGAGTCTTGTCCTTGCATCTTCCACAATAATTCGGTTCATTGTTTCCCACCCAGCTATCCAGTTCATCAAATTTTTCTTGTGACATCCCAAACACTCTCCTTTAAATCTGCTATTTCGATCATTCGCTTTTCATCCATACTGCCGTGACGGCAAGATAACAACTAACAAATTACACGAACTAAGGCGACTAACGTCAAGTTACTTTCGGCTTTACCGTCACCGCATTTTTCACCTCAACTTGCGCGCGCCCTCGCGCGAACATCAGTTGTAACGACTGCCCCGTTTGCAATTGCCCGCCATCCCGCACTATCGCCCCATCCGCGGTCTGCGTAATGCTGTAACCCCGCTCTAGCATCAACTGCGGATTCAGTGACGCGATATGCGCTTCGGCGCGCGTCAGGCGTGACTGGGCGCGCTCGAAAACGCGTTGCATGGCGTCCGTCAGACGGCGACCGCTTTCCTGTGTGTGACGTTCCAGTAAACGCAAGTCGGGACGCGCAGCATTCAGGCGTTGCGCGGCAGCGCGCAACGCCCACTCGCGGGCTTGAAACGCGTGTTTGTAAGCGCCAGTAAAGCGGTTCGCCAGATGCGCCAGATGCCGCTGGCGCTCCGCGATACGCTCACCAGGATGCACCAGCCGCCGTTGCAGGTAATCGAGCTTTTGCATATGGTCTTCGAGTAGCCGATGCGTCGTGCGCATCAACTGTGAACGCACTTGCACGATCTGTGCTCGTAAATCGGCGCGATCCGGCGTGACCATTTCCGCTGCCGCCGTAGGCGTGGCAGCGCGGATGTCGGCGACAAAATCTGCGATAGTGAAATCGGTTTCGTGCCCCACGCCGGTGACTACCGGGATCGAACAGGCGTGTATTGCGCGCGCGACGACTTCTTCGTTGAAACTCCACAAGTCTTCAATGCTGCCGCCACCTCGGCACACGATCAGCACGTCAATCTGGTCCTGCCCGGCGCGCGTGGAAGCGGTGGCAATCGCCTGCATGATTTTTGCGGCCGCGCCCTCGCCCTGCACGGGCGCCGGATATAGAATCACCGGGATGCGCGGCATGCGGCGTTTTAATGTGGTCAGCACATCGCGCAGCGCAGCGGCCTGGGGCGAGGTCACCACACCAATGGCGCGGGGGAATTCAGGGATTTTGCGCTTGCGCTCCTCGGCGAACAGGCCCTCGACATCGAGCCGTGCTTTCAAACGCTCGAACGCTTCGTAAAGCGCTCCCAGTCCAGCGCGGCGCATGGCCTCAATGTTGAGTTGATATTTACCACGCGCCTCGTAGACCGTCGCCAGCGCACGCACTTCCACGCGCATGCCGTCGGCGGGCTGCCAATCGAGGTGCTGCACCTTGTGGCGGAACATCACGCAATCGACCTGCGCGCTGGCGTCTTTCAGCGTGAAGTAAACGTGGCCAGAGTCGTAACGGCGCAGGTTGGAAATCTCGCCGTTCACCCAAGTGAGCGGCAGGTTTTTTTCGATGGCGGCGCGCACCAAACGGTTCAGTTCGCTGACGGAAATCACCGGCGCGCCGCTAGAGGTAACGGCTTTTTCTTCAAACAGGGTCATGCGCCGATTTTATACGGGAGCCTCCCAATTCGACCTTGATTTTATGGAACATTTTCGGCGTACTCTGGATGTGTCATCCACAATCGCGATGCAAGTCCTTGTTGCAAAAAAGCTTTCTGTCATACAACCTTCAAATTATTCTTAACTATTTGTTTTTATTGATATTTTTAATTTGCATGTTTCGTGTGCACTGAAAAATTCTCTTTTCCGCAACACGACTTAGCATCGTCTAACACACATTACGCACAACCTTATCCACAGCTTTTGTGGAAAAGTGGCTAAGGGACTGAATTCACGACGCATTCGTGAGTCGAATGCCACTCGGCAGAAAATCGGCGGAATTCTTACACACTGTGCTTGCGCCCTCGCGGATCTCGTTTCACCGCATTGCACAACTTGCCGAAAACGCCATCACCATATACATTTAACCTATTCTTTTAAGGGAGTTTGTCCTGTGTTTTCACTCATCCAAGCCGCTGGCTGGCCGATCTGGCCGCTGATTTTCGCTTCGGTCATTGCGCTGGCGATTATTGCTGAACGGCTGTGGTCGCTGCGCGCCAGCATAGTCCTTCCTAAAGGGCTGCTGATGCAGGCAGTACAGGAATACCGCCAAAATGGCACCTCCCCCACCGCACTGGCCAAGCTCTCCGACGGATCACCGCTGGGCTTGGTGCTGGCCGCCGGGATCAAAAATATCAAGTCCTCGCCGGTCATCCTCAAGGAATCCATCGAAGAAGCCGGACGGGCTGCAGCCGCCAATCTGGAACGTTTTCTCACCACGCTGGGCACCATCGCAGCCGTGTCACCGCTTTTGGGTTTGTTTGGCACGGTGGTGGGCATGATCGAAATTTTCGGTTCATCGTCCCCGACCGGCAACGCCAATCCCACGCAACTCGCGCATGGCATTTCCATCGCACTTTACAACACTGCGTTTGGTCTGGTGGTGGCGATCCCCAGCATGATTTTCTACCGCCACTTCCGCAGCCAGGTGGATAACCTGCTCCTGGAAATGGAAATGCAGGGCACCAAGCTGGTGGAAATCCTGCACGGCGAACGGCAGGCGTAGAGCAGCCCCATGCGATTTCGCTCCCACGCCTTCCGCGAAGAACCGGAAATCAACTTTATTCCGTTGATCGACGTGTTATTGGTGATTCTGATTTTTTTGATCATTACCACCACCTACACCAAACAAAGCGAACTGCAAATCAATCTGCCGACGGCGGAATCCGCCAAGCCCGCCGAGCGCATGGATCAAATTGATATCGCGGTGGACGCCACCGGCAAATACGTGGTCAACAAGAACGCCGTCACTTACAGCACGCGCGAAGCCTTTGCCACCGAATTGAAACGTGCCGCCGGCGAAACCAAGGATCCCGTGATCACCATCAGCGCCGACGCGCAGGCCTCGCACCAGTCGGTGATTCGCGTGATGGAGGCCGCGCAATTCGCCGGCTACGGCAAAATAGCTTTCACCATCCAGCAGACACCCAAAAAGTAGAGCGGTTTTGATGGCGAAGTTGAGAGCGAAGCAGTCAAAATCGCGCGGTTTCGGCTACCCGGCGTTCTGGGCGCGCACCACATGGATCAGCCGTTTACTCACACCCCTGTCATGGCTTTATCGTGCCTGCGTCACCGTTCGCCTGTCGTGGTATCACCGTGGTTGGTTGAAGAGCGTGCGGCTGCCGCTGCCGGTGATCGTGGTAGGTAACATCAGCGTGGGCGGCACCGGCAAGTCACCGCTGGTGCTGTGGCTTGCGGCGCGCCTGCGTGCAGCGGGCTACCAGCCCGGCATCGTCAGCCGGGGCTACAAGGGCAAGGCGAAAAAACCTCGCGCGGTGCACGCCGGCAGCGATGCCATCGAATGCGGCGATGAACCCGTGTTACTGGCACGCGATAGCGGGTGTCCAGTGTGGATCGGCAAGGATCGCGCGGCGGCAGCGCAGGCGCTGCTCGAGGCCAACCCGGCTTGTAATGTCATCATCGGCGATGATGGCCTGCAACATTACCGCCTCGTGCGCGACGTGGAAATTGCCGTGGTCGATGGAACGCGCGGCCACGGCAACGGCAAGCTGTTGCCCGCCGGGCCGTTGCGTGAACCGGTGGCACGACTGGATTCGGTGGACGCCGTCGTAGTGCGCGGCCTGGCGCCAGACGCGTTAATGAACACGCTGCGCGCGGCATTCACCATGACGCTGGAACCAGCGAAGCTGCGCAATCTGCATGAAACCAATCGCACGCTCGCCTTCAAAAGCCTTAAGGACAAGCGCGTTCACGCCGTCGCCGGCATCGGCCATCCGCAGCAGTTTTTCGACAGCCTCACTCAGCTGGGCATTGCACACGTGCCGCATGCCTACGCCGATCATCACAAGTTCAAGTCGGCAGACATTACATTTGAAAACTGCGACGCGGTAGTGATGACGGAAAAGGATGCGGTAAAATGCGAATGCTTCGCCACCAACGATCATTGGGCGCTGCAAACCGAAGCGCGCATCCACAAATCGCTGCTGCAACGGGTGGTGGATCGCATGAAAAACCCGGCTCCCCACTGAGAGATTTCGCATGGACGGCAAACTGCTCGATATCCTGGCCTGCCCGCTGTGCAAAGGCCCTCTGGTCTACAAAAAAGCCGAGGCCGAATTGATTTGCAAACCGTGCCGTCTGGCGTTCCCGATCAAGGATGACATTCCGGTGATGCTGGAAGACGAGGCGCGGAAGATTCCGCCGGAGGTAGAGCTGTAAAACGTCAGGCGTGAGGGGCGAAGCGCAACCCCACACCGCCCCTTTACGCCAGACACCTTACGCCTCACCCCTCACATCCCGCGATGTCATTCTCCGTAATCATCCCTGCAAGATTCGCCTCCACCCGCTTCCCCGGCAAGCCGTTGGCGGATATCGCCGGCAAGCCGATGGTGGTGCGCGTAGCAATGCAGGCTGCAAAAAGTGGTGCGCGCGAAGTGCTGGTCGCCACCGACCATGCCGACATCGCCCGCGTAGTAGAAGCTCATGGCTTCGAGGCCGTCATGACCCGAAAGGATCACACCACCGGTACAGATCGCATCGCGGAGGTCGTAAAGAAACGCCGCTTCGGTGTCAGCCACATCGTCGTCAATGTGCAGGGCGACGAGCCGTTGATTCCGCCCTCGTTGATCCGCAGCGTCGCCGCAAGTCTGACCGGCCATCGCGACGCGTCCATTGCCACCGCCTGCCACGCGATCAAAAGCAGCGAAGAATTCACCAACCCCAACATAGTGAAAGTAGTGCTTGATAACGCAGGTTACGCGCTGTATTTCAGCCGGGCGACGATACCCTATGCAAGAGATGCGTTTAGCAATGGCCTGCGCGCGCTGCCGCCGACGTTGCCCGCCTACCGGCATTTGGGCATTTACGCATATCGATGCAAATTTCTCAATGCATTCAATAAGTTAAAATCATCCAGCCTTGAACGATTCGAAGCATTGGAGCAATTGCGCGCAATGGCCCACGGCTATCGTATCAGTGTGGCAATCACGCGCTCGGCGCCACATGCTGGCGTGGACACACCCGCCGATCTCAAACGCCTGCTGCGTCACTTCAACCAGTAGCGCGCAAAAAAAGCAAAACGCTTGCGCAACAGCATGCACTATCGCAGTGCACGCCACGCGTGTTCTGTGTTCCTTCCGTGTTCCCATCGTTTCACCAATCAAAAGCGACCTGAAACAATTGCGTGGGCACTCACGGCATGAGATGCTTGACAACAAAAATAGTGCCATGAAAACCGCTTTCTACGATGAAATGACCGCTGCCGATGGGCAGACGCGCGAGCACTACCAGGCCTTCCAGAACTGGCTATCGATCATCCCGCCGCAATACATCGCCCAAAAGCGTGCGGAAGCTGACTCTGCCTTTCACCGCGTCGGCATTACCTTCGCCGTCTATGGTGAAGATCGCGGTCAGGAGCGGATGATCCCTTTTGACATCATCCCGCGCATCATCCCTGCCGGTGAGTGGGCAAAGATCGAGGCAGGCCTTACGCAACGCGCTCGCGCGCTGAACGCATTCATTCACGATGTGTATCACGGCCATCGCATTGTGCGATCTGGCGTGATTCCAGCCGAACATATTTTCGGCAACGCGCAGTACCGGCCCGAGATGCAGGACATCAACGTACCGATGAACGTCTACACGCATATCGCAGGCATCGACATCGTGCGCGATGGCAACGGCGAGTACTGCGTGCTGGAAGACAATCTGCGCGTACCGTCCGGCG
>SYEN01000329.1 GCA_005800795.1 Burkholderiales bacterium
GAACCGGTAGAACGCGTTCCGCTGGCAGTGCGCCAGACGCGGTCGTTCCTGCGCTCGCACCGGCCGGCTGCCGTCCCGGCTTGACGGATGCCACGATGGCTGCCGGCATACTCTCGCTGGTGCGGGTCAACCCGGAACGCACCGCCGCATTCACTGCTGCCGGCTACACCGTGCGCGAAGCGGCCCATTCGTCGAGCCGTGCCAACGCCATTCGCGAGGCGGGCGGCAGCGTCCAGGTGGTGCTCACCAATGGCCGCGGCGGGCTCACTGCCGACGAGATGGATTTGCTGCCGAATCTTGCGTTGGTCTGCGCGGTAGGCGCGGGTTACGAAATGGTTGATCTGGCGAAAGCCAAAAGCCGCAGCATCGCGGTCGCCAATAATCCCGGGACCAACGCACCCGCCGTCGCTGACGCGGCGATGATGTTGCTGCTGGGCTCAGTACGCCAGGTCGCGCAGGCGGATCGCTTTGTGCGCGCCGGTGGCTGGCAGGATCAGTGGCGCGTCGACACACCGACGCTGGCGGGCAAGCGCCTCGGCATCTTGGGCATGGGCAGAATCGGTGCAGGCATTGCGCATCGTGCCGCCCACGGTTTTGACATGGCAGTCGGCTACCACAACCGCAAGGCTGTCGCGGAATCGCCGCACCGTTACTTCGATAGCCTGGTTGCGCTGGCCGAGTGGGCGGATTTTCTGGTGGCCGCAACGCCCGGCGGTGCAGGCACGCGGCATCTCATCAACGCTGAAGTGATCGCGGCGCTGGGGCCGAAGGGCCATGTCGTGAATGTCGGACGCGGTACGGTGGTGGATACGGCGGCGCTGATCGCCGCGCTGAAAGAAAAACGCCTGGCCGGTGCGGGTCTCGATGTCATCGAAGGCGAACCCGTCATTCCGCCGCAGACGATGCAGCAACTGTTTCAGTTCGACAACATCGTGCTCACGCCGCACTGCGCCGGCCGCGCGCCGGAATCCCATGCTGCCGCGACCGCCGCGCTGCTGGCGAATCTCGACGCGTTTTTTAGCGGAAAGCCGCTGATTACGCCGGTGAAGCTCGACGGCCGATAAAACAAATATTCAATTAAATCACATACTTAAAAATATACCGTCGGGAGGCTTCCGGCGCCGTTCGAGTAACCAGCAGCGCCGAATCAATGCAGATTCGGCTTCTTCAGAAAATCGTCGCGGTCGGCCGACTTGACCACGATGCGCAGCACTTCACCACCGCGTGCCAGCATCAGCGGCACTTCCACGCCCGCCGGGCCCAACTGCCGGATCGCACGGAGCAGTTCGCCCAGGCTGCGCGCACGATCCGCGCCCACGCCGATCACCACGTCGCCCATTTTCACACCGGCACGTTCCGCCGGGCCGCCAGTGGCAACGCGGGCTACCACCAGTTTGTCGTCGGCATCCTGCGTGCGCATACCCAGCCACGGGCAAGGCGGATGCGGGCTGCGGCCGGTTTGCAGCATGCCGTCGAGGATCGGCGCCAGCAAATCAATCGGCACGAACATGTTGACATGCGCCTCTTCGCCGTCGACCACCTGCTGCACCAGCAGCGAGCCGATGCCGATGAGATCGCCCTGCGCATCGAGCAGCGCAGTGCCGCCCCACTGCGGGTGCGCGGGCGAGGCAAACAACGCTTCGTCGAGCAAATATTCCCATGGCCCGGCAAATTCGCTTTTGGAAATAAGCCGGGTTTTCAGCGCGTGCGCGCGGCCGCCGTGGCCGAGCACAAAAGCAGCATCGCCCACATTAACATCGGCCACCGAGCCGCGCCGTAGCGGCGGCGCATCCAGCTTGCCGAGCGGCTGTATCAGCGCGAAGCCTGTGGTGCGGTCATAAGCCAACGGATAACCGCCCACCACTGCACCACGATTGGTGGTGAGCCAAATCTGCGTCGCCTCGGTCACCAGATAGCCGATGGTCAAAATCAGGCCGTCCTCGCGGATTACCACGCCATAGCCGCCGCGCTCGGTGCCAAGATTCGCCGCAGTGTAACCGTCGGCCGGCACTTCAGCGCGTATCAGCACCATGGAGTCGTACGCGCGGTCGAGGTCGAATTGCGTTTCGTCGGCTTTCGGTTGCAGCGACTCCCGAAACGCCCATTGTTGTTCAGACATGGCGCGATTCTGAAATGAAGCGCGCCTGCTGTGCGGCTGATGCGTCGTGATTTCGCACAGCCGGCAGCGCTTCGCTGACTGCGTTCAAGGCGACTTCTTGCCCATGCCGATGGCGTCGTAGAAGTCACGATACTCCACCAGACGCTTGGCAAGAAACTGGGCAAACTCCGTGCTGCCCATGAAGACGTCCTGAAAAATATTGCGCTTGGCGATTTCCCGCCACTCGGGCGATTCATGCGCTTTCTTCAACGCCGCCTCCATGGTCGTCACCGCCTCTCTGGGCACGCCTGCGGTGAAGGTGAATCCGCGAATGGTGCCCGCGGCGATCGGATAGCCCAGTTCCTGCAATGTCGGCACATCAGGCGCCTGCGGCAGGCGTTTGTCGGACGCAATCGCCAGCACGCGAAGTTTCTTGCCTTCGACAAAGCCCTGCCCTTCACTGAGATTTTCGGTGGTGAAGGTGGTGTGTCCGCCTGCCACCGAAGTGACTGCCTCGCCACCGCCCTTGAAATTCACAAACTTGATGCGTGTGCCGGGCAGCTGCTTTTCCATCAAATGTATCACCATGCGCCCGGTGCCCGCGGTGGAAGTGGTTGCCGCCACAACCGATTCCGGATTTTTCTGCGCGGCGGCCATCAGATCCTTAAACGTCTTGTACGGAGAATCCGCCTGCACCATGATGGTCTGCGGATCAATCGCAAACAGCGCGAGCGGCGAGTAATTCTCCAATCCTATCGCCACATCCGGCCGGTGCGCCATCAACAGAATGGTGCCGGTGACCGACATCATGGCGTACGGATCGCCGCGCCGCGTCTTGAAGTGGTTGTAGCCGATGACGCCGGCGCCGCCCACGCGATTGTTCACGGTGATCAACTGCGGCAGAAATTTCTCTTTGCGGATGATTTCAGCGACCGAGCGCGACACCACATCCCCGCCGCTGCCGGCCGATGTGGTAACGATCAACTCGATCGGCTTACTGGGATAGCCTTGTGCCATTGACGGGCCCGCCGCCGATAACACTATGGCCAGCGCGGACACCGCACGCCATGTTCCGAATGAACCTGACGAACGCAATGAACCCATCGTATGCGCCGCTCCTTCACGCCGTAGTCTTGCCATGTTCTCCTCCGTTTTTGTAGGTAAGGCAAAGTTTAGCCGCTTCGAGCGCGGCTGTTAACAGATTAACGCACGGCGCATGACCCGGTTGAAGGGGCACCGTAAGTAATTGTTTTTATTGATATTTTATAAAACGCGTTTCAAACCTCATTTTAGACCAACATAGACCGCTACAGGCCTGTCGGCGCCGTGCGCGCGCCGCCGTGTGGTTTGCATCCGCCGTAGGTGGCATTAGTATTGCAGCTTGCCCAAAAACGGAGGCTGCATGGCAAACGACCACCTCGAAATCGACGATGTACGGCAAATGGCCGCCGACATCGGCATCACGCATCTCACCAACGCCCATTTGCAGGAACTGCTGCGCGCCACCAACGCAGCGCGTGCGCGCCGCGACCTGCTGCGTAACAGCCCGCTGACCTATGCCGACGAACCGGCGCACCTGTTCAGTCTGGACGCCTCACAAGACTCAGACGCGGGAGAAACACGATGACCGATCTTGCCTGGCTCACCGTCGCGGAAGCCTCGGAACTGCTGCGCACGCTGCAACTGTCGCCGGTGGAATACACCAAGGCGTTGATCGCGCGCACAGAAAAACACGACAAGCATTACAACGCCTATCTGCGCACCACACCCGATATCGCGCTTGACGACGCGCGCCGTGCGGAAGGTGAAATCATGCGCGGACAATGGCGCGGCCCGTTTCACGGCGTGCCCTACGGCCTGAAGGATATTGTCGATTACAGCGGGCTGCCCACCACCGCGCACTCGAAAATTTTGCAGGACAACGTGGCCCGCAGCGACGCCGTGGTGACGCAAAAACTGCGCGCTGCGGGCGGCGTGTTCATGGGCAAACTGTCGACGCACGAGTTCGCCACCGGCGGACCATCGTTCGATTTGCCGTGGCCGCCCGCACGCAACCCGTGGAACCGCGAACATTTTTGCGGTGGATCTTCCAGCGGCTCGGGCACCGCGACGGCAGCGGGCTTTTTGCCGGCGGCCATCGGCACCGATACCGGCGGCTCGGTGC
>SYEN01000330.1 GCA_005800795.1 Burkholderiales bacterium
GAAGTCGGCCATCATGTGCAAAATCTGCTGGGCATTGCCGAAAAGGTCGACGCACAACGCCGGCGCGTCTCGGAAGCCGAATACAACAAGCTGCAGGTGCGCATGGAACTGCAGGCGGATTGCCTGGCGGGCATCTGGGCGCATCACGCCAACCGCACGCGGCAAATTCTCGAAAGGGGCGACGTGGAATCAGCCATGGCCGCCGCCACCGCCATCGGCGACGACCGGTTGCAACAGCAATCACGCGGGTACGTCACGCCCGAATCATTTACCCACGGCACGTCCGCGCAACGGGTCCGCTGGTTCCGCCGCGGTCTGGAAAGCGGGCAGATCGCCCAATGCAATACCTTTCAGGCGCGGGATTTATAGTGCGATTGTCGGGAAACCATAAAAATCAACCGGAGGAGTGAATACAATGAATATAAATCAATCGCTTGCGGCAATTTTCGCCGGCCTGATCTGCGCTTCGGGCACGGCCTGGTCTCAAGCCTATCCCGCCAAGATCGTCCGCGTGATCGTACCGTTTCCGCCCGGCGGCGCAAACGACATCACCGCGCGCATCATCATGCCCAAGATTTCGGAGCTGATGGGCCAGTCGTTCATTATTGAAAATCGCGCCGGTGCGGGCGGCACCATCGGCACCACGCTGGTGGCGCAAAGCAAGCCCGACGGCTATAATCTGCTCATCCAAACGGTCGCCTCGCATGTCGCCAACGCGCACCTCTACAAAAAGCTGCCTTACGAAGCGCTGCGCGACTTTACCGGCGTCAGCCCAATGGCGCGGGTGGTCAGCGTGCTGACGGTGCATCCCGCGATGCCAACCCGTTCGGTAAAAGAGTTTATCGCACTGGCGAAACAAAAGCCGAATGAAATTCTTCACGGGCATTCTGGCGTTGGCAGCTTTACGCACATGAACGGCGTGCTGTTTGAGTCCCGTGCGGGCATCCGCTTGACCCACGTGCCATTCAAGGGTGGCGGCCCTGCGGTGATCGCGCTGGTGTCCGGCGAAACGCAGACGCAAGTCGCGGCCATCAGTGAATTGATCCAGCACATCAAGTCGAATCGCGTGCGGGCGCTGGGTGTGACTGCAGCCGAGCGCGTTGTGCAACTGCCGGATGTGCCGACCATCGCGGATACGATTCCGGGTTACGAATCGTCAACCTGGGTCAGCACCTTCGCGCCTGCTGGCACGCCCAAGGCCATCATCGACCGCTTGAATGCCGAGTACGGTAAGGCGATCAGGGATGCTGACGTCATTACAAAACTTGCCGCGCAGACGCTCGACCCGGCGCACCGCCCACCAGAAGATCTGATGCAGCGTATGAAGGCGGATTACGAGACCATTGGTAAACTGTTTCGGGATTTGGGGGCAAAGCTCGACTAGTCGTCTGCCTGATTACTTCTGCCGCAATACCCAGCTAGCCAGTTGCTGTAAGTCGGCGTCAGACAAGCCCGCATTCGGCGGCATCGGAACGGGACCCCACACGCCGCTGCCACCTTGTTTGATTTTGGCGGCGAGCGTGGTGGCAGCACTGCTGTTGGCGCCATACTTGGCCGCCACTTCCCTGAACGATGGCCCCACGACGCGTTTATCGGTTTGGTGACACGCCAGACAGGCGTTGGCATTCAGCAATTTAGCAGCAGGATCACCCTCGGCTGTGGTGGTGGCTGCCGCCGGCGGCGGTGGCGCGGCCTCGCGGTTGTAGTAGGCAGCAAGATATTCGAGAATAGGTGCGATCTCTGCCGGCGCGATGGGTGCGCCACGTTCAATCATGTTCTTGATGTTGAACTCCCATTCGCCGCGCGACAGTTTCGTGCGCGTGATGTGCGTGGCGTCGTGGCAGAGCACGCAGCGGGCGGTGGTGAGTTCAACACCCTTGCCGGGGGCGAGTGTTTTCGCGGGCGGCGGTTCGTCCTGCGCTGGCGCGTTGGCCTGAGCAGCGATAATCAGCGTTAATCCGGTAACCAGCCGGAACGCGCGGTCAAATCTACCTTTCACCCACTTCCCCTAACGATTCAATTCAGGCTTCGACCACAAAACCGACGCGATGTACGCCGTTCCAGAAATACCCCAGCGGATTCCATCGGGCAACCATCGGTTGCGAGTTGCCGCGGTCATCGGTGGCTCGCGCCAGCGCGGTGGTAAAGCCCGCCTTTGCGGGCTTGAATTCCACGCTGAAAATGCGCCACGCGTATTTGTCGGTGGCGTTGTTAATTTGCGCCGCCTGCCAGGTGACACCTTCGTCGAACGACAGTTCGACTTTGGCTATGGCCCCCTCACCCACCCAGGCGCGGCCCTCGACCAATACCGAATGCCCGAGCTTGAATACCGCATTGGGCGCGGGATAGGTAATCATTGATTTCACCGGCCAGGCTTCAGTGACCAGCGCATCCGGCGGCATTTTTTCGCCGGGCCGCACCGCGTCGCGCGGGATGCGGTAGCTGGTGTCCATGTACGTACCCTTGAACGGCGCATCGAGCACGTTCAGCGTGTGCAGCCACTTGACGGATGCACTTCCCGCCCAGCCAGGCACCATGAGGCGCAGCGGGTAACCATGCACCTTAGGCAATGGCCCGTCGTTCATGCCAAACACCACTAGCGTGTGTGGCTCCATCGCCTTGTCCATCGGTATCGAACGGATCACCGGCGCGGCCGTGGCGATCACGCCGAAATCCCCGCCCTGCCCCGCGACGTGCGCAGCATGATTCTGCACGCCCGCCGCGCGCAATACGTCACGCAGGCGTACTCCGTTCCATACCGGACAACCCATGCCACCCGTAAGCTGCCATGGCGTGCCACTCGGTCGCGGTACAAAACCTGTGCGCCCGGCGCCCGCGCATTCGAGCATGGCCTGCGTGCGCACCAAGGGGAAATTCTTGCGCAATTCTTCCAGCGAAAACGACACCTCCTTGTGCACCGACCCCTTGACAGTCAAACGGTGTTTGGCGGCGTCGATATCTGGCGTAAGCAAATTGTTGCGCACGAACATGCGGTCGTTGGGCGTCGCGGCAAAGTGGTGCAATTCCGCCGGTACGCTCGCCGTCAGCGGACGCTCGGACAGCACGGTCATGCCCGTGTGCTTTTCGCCCATCACGGCGGCGTTGGCAAGCGCCCCGGCGGGTTCTGACGGCGGTTTTGGCGCGTCCTGCGCCAGCGCTTTGCCTGTACCGAGTGCCGCACCAGCGGCAGCAGCGCGCGTCAGAAAGTCCCGGCGAGACCAATCCTTGGGATTATGTAAGTATTTGTTTTTATTCATTTTTTTATCCTCTACTATTTGCATTATGCCGCGCGCGCCGGCCCGCGTGAACCCACAGCGGGATACGGATGCAGCATGTTCAACGCAATACTCTGATTGGCGGTTTGCACGATACGCACATGCTCGCGCTTTAATTCGCGCGCGTGCTTCAAGCCACACGAGTGCGCAATCATATCGATTTCCTTGTTCATGTTTTTGGCGTAGTTGGCCACGCGCAAATATTTTTCTTCGACAACCAAGCCGCGTTGTAGACGCTTGTTGTGCGTGGTGACACCCGTCGGACAGGTATTCTGGTGACAACGCAAGGCCTGGATGCAGCCAAGCGCAAACATGAATCCGCGCGCGGTGTTGATGAAATCGGCACCCACACACAGCGCCCACGACGCCCGTGCGGAAGTGACGAGCTTGCCCGATGCAACCACTCGGATGCGCGATTTCATATCAGCCTGTATCAGCGAATCGACCACCCGCGGCAGCGCTTCCGCGATGGGCAGCGCCACGTGATCGAATAGCGTCTGCGGCGCAGCGCCGCTGCCGCCCTCGCCGCCGTCGATGGCGAGAAAATCCGGTGCGAACTCCTTGCCCCGGCGCAATATCGCCTCACACAACTCGTTGGTGAATTCCCAGCCGCCGATGGCGGTTTTCACACCCACCGGCCGGCCGGTGAGGTCGCGCAAGTAGGCGATCTTATCGAGCAAATCGTTCACATTGGCGATATCGCGATGGCGATTCGGGCTGATCGAATCTTCACCTACCGGAATGCCGCGGATGCGCGAGATTTCTTCCGTCACCTTGGCTCCGGGCAGCACACCGCCTTTACCCGGCTTCGCACCCTGCGAGAGTTTGATTTCGAACGCCTTCACCGACTTGGCGAGCTCGCGTACTTTATCCGGCGAGAAATTGCCATTCAGATCGCGCATGCCGTACTTGGCCGTTCCCATTTGCATGATGACATCGCACTTGCCCTCCAAATGATACGGCGCCAAGCCGCCTTCGCCAGTGTCCATCCAGCAACCCGCTTCTGCCGCACCCATCGACAACGCGCGCACCGCGGGCTCGGAGATCGCGCCGAAACTCATGCCGCTGACGTTGACTATCGAGCGCGCTTCGAACGGATGCTGACAATACCCTTCGCCGATAATCAGTGACGGTGTGGGCAGCCGGTCTTCCTCCAGGACGGGATAAGGGTGATTGACGAAAATAATATTGCCCGGCTCTCGCAGGTCATTGGTGGAACCAAAACCGATAATGCCGCCTTCGTTCTTGGCCTCTTTGTAAACCCAGCCGCGCGTAGCGCGGTTGAATGGCATTTCATCGCGGTCGCCGGCAAAAAAATACTGGCGAAAATATTCGCCAAGATCCTCAAAGAAAAAGCGCAACCGCCCGATGACGGGGTAGTTGCGCAAAACGGTGTGCTTTTTCTGAGTGACATCGTGAACGATTGCGCTGATCAACCAGATGACAAACGCCAATCCCAGAATCGTGCCCAGACCATACGAAATGACGCCGACCATGCTGTCCATTGATACCTCCGTTACCCTGCTAGAATCGCCGGCACACACAAACATTACCGGGTGTTGCAAAATGCCACCGAACGGCTCGTTCCGAGGCCAGTAATAGCGCAATGAATATAGAGCAATTTCATGAACATCGCATCTGAAATCAAACGGAATGTCGCGGCAGCACTGGCGGAAGACGTGGGCGAAGGCGACTGGACTGCGCGGCTGACGCCCGCCGGGGGACAGGCACGTGCCACGGTGATCTGCCGCGATGCCGCCACCATCGCGGGCCGGCCATGGTTCGATGCGGTATTTCGCACCCTGGATGCCGATGTGCGCATAGTCTGGCAGGTCGAAGAAGGTCAAAAAGTGCTTCCCGGCACGCCGCTTTGTACGCTGCAAGGCAGCGCACGCTCACTGCTGACCGGTGAACGCGCAGCACTGAATTTTCTGCAAAGCCTGTCGGCGGTAGCCACCGTCACCCGCATTTACGTCGATGCCATCGCAGACACCCGCGCGGCCATCCTGGACACACGCAAGACGCTACCGGGCCTGCGCGCCGCACAAAAATACGCGGTCAGGACCGGCGGCGGCATGAATCACCGCATGGGTTTATACGACGGCATTCTAATCAAGGAAAATCACATCGCAGCGGCTGGTGGCGTCAGGGCGGCGATGGCCGAAGCTCAACGCACGGCGCCGGCGGGCGTATGGATACAGATAGAAGTGGAAAATTTCACTCAGCTCGATGAAGCATTGGCTGCCGGTGCGACGCTGATTCTGCTCGACAACATGAGCGCCGCGCAAATGCGTGATGCCGTTGTGCGTACTGCGGGCCGGGCAAAGCTTGAGGCTTCCGGCGGCATCACGCTCGACAACGTACGCGAGATCGCCGAGACGGGTGTGGCCCGGATTTCCATCGGCGCACTGACCAAGGACGTGAAGGCAGTCGACCTTTCCATGCGCTTCTCGGTCTGATCTGGCCTGAGCACTACGGACTACGGCCCGCTCAGGAAGTGGCGGGCGCCCATCGTTGCAATATTTCAGCGATGCCTTCGCTGCTGACCGGTTTGGCCAGATAGTCATCCATGCCCGCCGCGAGGCAAGTCTCGCGGTCGCCTTCCATGGCATTGGCGGTTTGTGCGACGATGACATGGCGCCCTTGCCCCTGCTTTTCCAGCTCGCGTATGGCGGCCGTGGCCGCAAAGCCATCCAGTCCTGGCATTTGGCAGTCCATCAGAATCATGTCGAAATGACGGGCCTTCGATGCTTCGACGGCCTCGCCCCCATCCTTCACCACAGTGACACCACATCCCAACTTCCTGAGAATGGCGCTGACAACAATCTGATTGATGGTGTTGTCCTCCGCCAGCAGTACCTCCAGCGCAGCGAGATCACGTCGCAGCGCCACCGGTGCGGCAAGTGTACAGGGATTGCTGCGGAGGACTCCCGCGTTGCAACCGGCATCTTTTCCGGCATCATGCCGCCATCTCGTAACTTGGCGGTGAAACTGAATACACTACCTTTGCCTTGCGTGCTGACCACCGACAGTTCACCACCCATCAATCCCACCAGTTGCCTCGAAATCGTCAGCCCCAGACCGGTGCCGCCAAAGCGCCGGGTAGTGCTCGCATCTTCCTGCGAAAACGGATCGAAAATCCGTTCCACCGCATCAGCGGAAATGCCGATACCGGTGTCGCGCACGTCAAAACGCAGCATCAAATCCTCTCCCGCGCGTACGTGCACGCTGACATCCAGCCGCACGAAGCCCGCTTCTGTGAACTTGATGGCGTTGGCAATCAGATTGGACAATATTTGTGAAATTCGCACCGGGTCGCCGCGCACACGTTGCGGCAAGTCGTCAGCGAAGGTGCTATCGAGCTTCAGCTGTTTCTCGCGGGCGGATGCCGAGAACAGCTGCATTATCGATGTGATACGCGAACGCAGATCGAATCCAACTTGTTCAAGCTCGACTTTGCCGGCCTCGATCTTGGAAAAATCAAGGATATCGTTGACTATTTTCAGCAGGCTCTCGCCCGAATTACGTATGTTGTCTAGGTATTCGCACTGCTCGGCGGTAAGCGGTGTGCCCGCAAGTACGTCAGCCATGCCTAACACCCCGTTCATCGGCGTGCGTATCTCGTGGCTCATATTCGCCAAAAACTGCGATCGCGCACGCATGGCCTGTTCTGCAACGAGCTTGGCTTCGCGCAGACTTTCTTCGGTTTGCTTCAGTTCGTTGATATCGGTAAACGTGGTGATTATGCCTTCCACCTCGCCCACCCCGTTGAAATAGGTCGACTTGTCGATCACGCAGTGCATATCCGACTTGCCGGGAATCTTAATCCTGCGCTCAATCCGATGCGTACCAGGCTGCGCGAGAAGCCGGCGTTCGATGGCAAGCACTTCCTCTGCAAACTGCGTGCGATGAGCGGTCATCGGCTGGTTCAAAATATCGTCGCGCCGCACGCCAAACATTTTTTCATAAGCGCTATTACAACGGGTCAATACGAGATTCCGGTCTTTTACGACAGTCGGCGTGGGCGAAGCATCAAGAAACGTGGTGGTTAAACGTAGCTGTTCCGCGCCCGCGCGCTCGGCCGTCTTGAGATTGGTGATATCAGTGTAAGTGGTCACGATGCCGCCGATGCCGCCGGTGCGATCACGAAAAGTCGACTTGGTAATAATGCAATACACAGCGCGGCCGCTGGTGGCGGGCAATACGTACTCGAATTGGCGCGTACCGGGCTGCTGCAGCAGTTCCAGCTCTATGCGCTCGATATCATTAATGGTGTCAGCCGTGTGCAGACGCATTTTCCGCGTCAGTATGTCTTTACGATCGACTTCAAACAGCTTCTCGTACGCGGAATTGACATAGGTAATTTCGCGCGCGCCATTTTTCACCATCATCGGTTCGGGCGAGGTCTCCAGAATGACGTTCGTGAATTGCAACTGATCTTCCAGGCGCTGTTCGGCGAGCTTCAGGCTGGTGACATTCGCGTGCGTTGTAATAAATCCGGTCACCGACCCGCTGTCGTCGAGCACGGTGGCTTTGGTTAATACAAAGTACTTCTCGCCATCCGGCGTGTGCAGTTGGCGGGTAAAAGAATGGGCGCCCGGATTGCGTAATAGCGCTTCCTCGATATCGTGGCCGCCTCTGGCAGGATCGTTGAGTACCTCAGGAGCCGTACGGCCCAGGGCATCGTCCCGCGATACTTCGAACTCCCGTTCGTACGCCGAGTTAATCCGCACGAATCGGTGGTCACGATCCTTGATAGTCAGCGGCATGGGCATCGATTCAATCAGCGTGTCAGTCAGATAGAGCGCGACCTGCAGGCGATTTTCCGCGCGCTTTTGAGCTGTAATATTGCGCGCCACACCGCGGTAGCCGCCAAATTTTCCGTCCCCCGCCGTAAACGGTTCGCCGCTCAAGCTGACATATACCGGATCGTGCCCCTTGGGGGTAAAGCAGACCTCGAAATCGCGAAACGGCTCGCCATCACGCATCCGGCGTAGCAACTCCTGTTGCGTATTCCATCCCGCTTGGGCGGGATCGCTGCCGAAGGCTTCTTCTGAGGTTAAACCGATGAATGTTTCAGCTGAACGCCCGGTCACTGCAGTAATGCCTTGTGACATTTGAGTAAACCGCTGCTGAGCATCCTGCTCCCAATACCAGTCCGAAGACAAGCTGGTCAGACCACGAAACCGGGATTCGCTTTCCGCCAGCCGCAAACGCGCCGCTTCACTTTCCGCAATCAGCTGCTCCATCCGCTGCGCGACGCGCTGCACAGATGTTTCGCCGGCTGATATGGGCTCGCGATCCGCCGCCATCAGCAAATGATTGGCGGTAGTGCGCATGGATTCGACAAGCGACTTTTGTTGTGCGGCCTCTTCCCGCAAGCGGCGATTGGCATCCATCAGTTCCGCTGAACTGATGGTCAGACTGCGCAGCCGCAAATCCTGCGCACGGTCGAATTGCCGGTAGCTTTCGTCAACTTGCGTCAACACATCTCGCAAGCCGCTCAGCGCTTGCGATTGTTGGGCACTCAAGTTCCCGCTTTCCGCCAACGAAAACAAATCATGAAGCAGGTGATCAGCTTCCGCCGGTGTGGTGGCTTTCAAAGCCCTGCGCAACTGGCGTAAAAGCGTCGCGTGCATGAGCAATAGGGCTGGTGGCAGCGTTAGGAATGAGAATGGAGCGCCGTGTAGAGTATCACGGAAAACAATGTCGCTGGAATGTTATAAGCGATTGATTTTATTGAAGAAAATTTAGGCACAGCGGACTTCCATGTAACGCTTTACAGTCATCGTATCAGCGGCCATTACCTCCACCCGCTGCGGCGGCTGCGCAAGATCACGGCAGTTTTCGGGACATTCCGGCTCGAAGCCCAGCGCGTCTTTGATCACTTCAGCAAATTTCACCGGCTGTGCAGTTTCCAGGCAAATGAGCGGTACGCCTGCCTCGCGGTTTGCCAAACCAACCCGCACACCATCCGCAGTATGCGTATCGATGATTACGCCATAACGCTGATGAATTTCACGAATGGTCGCAATGCGATCGGGATGCGAACTGGTGCCCGACACGAAACCAAAGCCGGGCATCCTGCCCAGCAACGGCGTATCGGCCAGCCGGAATTCGCCGCCCCCCTCGACTGATTCCCACAGCGTGCGTAGCAACGCGGCGTCGCGCCCGGTCAGGTCAAAAACAAAGCGCTCGAAATTCGAGGCCTTGGAAATGTCCATCGACGGGCTGGAAGTCTGATGCACTTCGGCAGAACCGCGCGGCCTGTAGCATCCGCTACGGAAAAATTCGTCGAGTACGTTGTTTTCATTGGTGGCCAGAATCAGCTTTCGGATAGGCAATCCCATCATGCGCGCAATATGTCCGGCCAGTATGTTGCCAAAGTTGCCCGACGGCACCGCGAACGAAACCTGCTGCGCATCGTGCGTAGTGGCGGCGAAATACCCTTTGAAGTAGTACACGATCTGTGCCGCGACGCGCGCCCAGTTGATCGAGTTCACGGTGCCAATGTGGAAACGGCGCTTGAACACCTCGTCGCTCGACACCTGCTTGACAATATCCTGGCAATCGTCAAATACACCCTTGATCGCGATGTTAAAAATATTGGCATCTTGCAACGAATACATCTGCGCTGTCTGAAAACGGCTCATCTTGCCGTATGGCGACAGCATGAACACGCGCACACCACGCTTGCCTCGCATGGCGTACTCGGCGGCCGAACCTGTGTCGCCTGAGGTAGCACCCAGTATATTCAGTTCGCCCTGGTTTTCGGCCAGCACGTATTCGAACAGATTGCCGAGCAA
>SYEN01000331.1 GCA_005800795.1 Burkholderiales bacterium
CGCCGATGGGCACGTTCCTGATCGCGCGCGAAGTGCCGCCCCACGGCGGCGACACCCTGTTCGCCAATCAATATCTGGCGTATGAGGCGTTATCGGATGGCTTGAAGCAAACGCTGGCCGGACTCACCGGCATCAGCAGTTCTGCCAAGGCCGACGTGTCGAAATCGCGCGAAGATCGCATGGCGGCGAGCCCAGCTGCCCGCGCCCACGAAGTGTTCGAGGTTGGGCACCCGGTGGTGCGCACGCATCCTGAAACCGGTCGCAAGGCTTTGTATATCAACGTCGGCCACACCGTGCGCTTCGAGGGCTGGACAGAGGAAGAAAGCGCGCCGCTACTGGCGTATCTGCATCAGCATCAGATCAAGCCGGAATTCACCTGCCGCTTCCAGTGGCGCACGGGGTCGATCGCGCTGTGGGACAACCGCGCAGCGCTGCATTACCCGCTGAACGATTATCACGGCTATCGGCGCATCATGCACCGCATTACCTTGCAGGGCGACCGCCCGCGATAGAACCTTTGTATTCAAGAGTTCCGGAGAATTGAATGACCATAGGAAAACGCTTTCATCCCCTGCTGGCGGCGCTGCTGCTGGCCCCGTCATCCGCCGCTGTGTACGCACAAGGCTTTCCCAGCAAGCCCGTACGCTTCATTGTGCCGCAGGCCACCGGCGGCGCCTCAGACGTGTTGTCGCGCATCATCGCGCTTAAACTTTCCGAGCAGTGGCCCTTTCAAGTCGTCGTCGACAACCGCGTCGGTGCCGGCGGCAACATCGGCACGGAAATGACTGCGCGCGCGACACCCGACGGCTACACCTGGGTGCTGGGTTTTCCCGGCACGCACGCGATCAATCCGGTGCTCTACAAGAACCTCTCGTGGGACCCGGTGAAAAACTTTGAACCCACCGCCAATCTCGCGGTAGTGCCTTACGTGATCGTTACCGGCAACAACGTCCCGGCGAAGTCCATGAAGGAATTGATCGCGCTGGCCAAGGCCAAACCCGGCGACGTCAAATTCGGCTCGGCCGGCAATGGCACCATCAATCATCTGTTGGGCCCGATGATCGCCACTGCCGGCGGCTTTAAGTTGACCCATGTGCCGTATCGCGGCATCGCGATTGCGGTGACCAATGTCATTGCCAACGAAGTGCAACTCGCGTTCGGCAGCATGCCTTCAGTGATCGGACAGATTCGCGGCGGCTTGATCCGGCCGCTTGCGGTCACCACCGAAAAGCGCCTCGACGCGCTGAAGGACGTGCCGACCATGATCGAACAGGGCTTCCCAGGTTTTGTGATGACGCCGTGGTTTGGCATCCTCACCACCGGTGGCACCCCTGCAGCGGTGGTGAATAAAATCAATGGCGACATTAACCAGCTGCTCGCGCAAAAGGATGTGGCAGAGCGATTTGCCGCACAGGGTGCGGTTCCCGCGCCGTGGTCGCCGGAGCAGTTCACGAAGGAGCTGCGCGCCGATATCGTGAAGTGGGCGAAAGTGGTCAAGGAGTCGGGTGCGACGATTGATTGACCGCACCGCTGGCCCCGCGCAACTTCCCTGAGAGGAAAGCCCATGTTGATTGCCGAAGATTTCATGGTGCCCGCTGCCGATGCGGGTGTGCAATTGCATGTGCGCAACCGGCGTCCGGCCGATCTCGCGAGATTCGCACCCGACAACATCATTCTGTTCGTACACGGCGCCACGGGTTCCCCGGAAAGCGGATTTGATTTGACGCTTGATGGCGTGTCGTGGATGGCTTGGATGGCGGAGCAGGGCAACGATGTCTATTTCGTCAGCGTACGTGGTTATGGCCGCTCCTCACGCCCCCGCGAAATGGACGAGCCCCCGATGAATAACCCGCCGATTGTGCGCACCGACACGGCCGCGCGCGACGTGGGCGCAGCGGTGGATTTCATCCTGAAGCGCCGTGGCGTCAGCAATATCAGCCTGCTGGGCCACTCGTGGGGTTGCGCCACCATGGCGCTCTACACCACGGGCCACAATGAAAAGGTGCACCGCCTCGCGCTTTACGCCCCCGGATGGCTGCGCACGCAAGGCGTATCGCTTACCGATCAGGGCGGGCCGCTCGGCGCCTACCGTGTAGTTACCGCCGAGATGGTGAAAAAGCGCCGTGGCACGGGCTTGCCGCCCGGCAAGCAGGAAGAGCTCATGCCCGCGAGTTGGCAAAACGCCTATCTCGAGGCTGCGTTCGAGGCTGACCCATGGTCAAACACGCAAAATCCGCGTGCGTTCCGCGCGCCCAATGGTGTGGTGCAGGACAGCCGCGAATACGCCAACGCCGGCATCCCGCGCCACAACCCCGCCGATATTCGTGTGCCCGTGCTGCTGATCCTCGCCGAGTGGGACGCCGACACGCCGCTGTATATGGCGCAGACGCTGTTCCCGCTACTGGTCAACGCGCCATCCAGGCGGCTGGTGGTGATCGGCGAGGGCACGCATGTGTTGCTCACCGAGAAAAACCGCATGCAGTTGTTTCGGGAGGTGGGGTTGTTCTTTGAAGACGGGCGCCCGTAACAGCGGTTACGGCGTGGCGCCCGCCAGTCTGTCCTTTAGAAACGCCGCCAGCACCCTCGAGGTATGAGAGCGCGCAGGCTTGCCTGCCAGCATGCGCGGCGTCCCCTGCGCGACGATACGCCCACCGGCGTCACCCCCGTCGGGGCCGAGGTCGATGATCCAGTCTGCGTCGGCGATGAC
>SYEN01000332.1 GCA_005800795.1 Burkholderiales bacterium
CTGAGAATATCCACTGAGCGCAGCGGCTTCGGCTCAAAGCGCTGGAACAGTTTGTCCGCGTCTTCCATCGACGCAAACACGCTTTCAGTCATGCGGTCATGAATCAACGGCGCCAGCGTCGTACGCGCTTTCTCCATCCCGCTGCCGCTCACCCAGTACGCCGTGCCGCGTTCCATGCGGCGCACGCCGGGCAAGCCGCAGTGTTTTGCGATGTCGGTGGCCTTGGAAGACCACGGGGAAATCGTGCCTGGGCGCGGCGTCACCAGCAGCAGCTGCCGATCAGCACTTTGGGTCTGATCCGACCTGGCAGCCGGACCATAAGTCAGTAACTGATCAAGGCATTCCTGTTCAGGCGCATTCAATGCACGCGAGGCGTCGACAAAATGCCAGAACTCCGCGTGCAGCTGGATGCCCGTCAAGGACGCCGGCAACGTCTGCAAAAGTTTTGCGAGACGAAATTCAGAGAGGGCGCGCCGCCCCCGGAGACGCAGAATCATTGCTCGACAGGCTCTGTAAAGCCATATTGTACCACCCTGTTTCGGCTAAACTAGGAGTGTCTAGCATAATCAAACGCATGCGACGTTGTGTCCAAAATCGGTGGTGGCGCGAAGGACGAGGAGACGCTTACCGAGCGTACGCGCGACGAGTCCGACAAAGCCAGCGCCGATTTTGGACACAACCCGAAGGGCTGGCGCGAGTTTTGCCTCAGGGCTTTGTCGCACGGCTTGCGAATATTCGCGATATTCACTGCGCCGCGCTTCGCGCCCTGAAGCAAAATCGTGCCAGCGTCGCATACGTGTTATTATGTTAGACACTCTTTACACCATGCCCACAAGCCTCCATCACGGCACGCCGCTCTTTCTGAGCAGCGGCATACGCCGCATCGAAGCCCTCCACGGCCATCTGCCGCTAATGAAACGTGCAGGATTGGCGGCTGCCCAATATGCGCGTGAACTCGCCAGCGCCAATGGCAAGCCTGTGCTGATCTTCGCAGGCCCCGGCAACAACGGTGGTGATGCGTTTGTCGTGGCGCGCTACCTCAAACAATGGTTTTTTTCTGTCACCGTGGTTTTCGCCGGCGACGCCAACAAGCTCCCCGCAGATGCAGCCGCAGCCTGCAAAAACTGGCTGGCGTCTGGCGGCATCACAGTCAACACGCCGCCGCGCTCCAGCGATTGGAGCCTTGTCATCGACGGCCTCTTCGGTATCGGTCTCACCCGCCCGATCACGGGCCGCTACGCCGATTGGATTGCCGTCATCAACACCCATCATGCACGCGGCACGCCCGTACTTGCGCTCGACATCCCCAGCGGGCTCGACGCTGACACCGGGGCCGTTCACGGCTGCTGCGTGTTCGCCACACACACCCTCACCTTCATCGGCGCCAAACCCGGCCTGCTGACGCTAGAGGGTTCCGATCACGCGGGTGAAGTTCTCGTCGAAGACCTTTCGCTCGACGCTGGCACGGAATCCGCGCCTGGCCACACAATCCACTCGTGCAGCGGACTCGCTCCACGCCGCCGCAATACGCACAAGGGCAGTCATGGCAGTGTCGGCATCATCGGCGGCACGCAGGGCATGGTCGGCGCTGCGCTGCTAGCCGGACGTGCCGCGTTAAAGCTCGGCGCGGGCCGGGTCTATATCGGCCTGCTGGCGCACGACGCGCCGACTTTCGATGGGATGCAGCCTGAACTGATGTTGCGCGACGCCGGCGACGTGCTGAAACTCGATCACCTCAGTTGCCTCGCCATCGGCCCTGGGCTAGGCCAGTCAGCGGATGCAGCGTTTTACCTGCAATGCGCGTTGGCAAAGCAACTGCCGTTGGTCATCGATGCCGATGCATTAAATTTGATCGCTGACAACGATGAACAAAAATCCTCTGTAAAACAATTACTTACAGATAAAGTGTTGACGCCGCACCCTGCCGAAGCGGCGCGGCTGCTGGGCTGTTCCACCGCCGAAGTACAAGGCAACCGTATCGCTGCGGTAACCGCGCTGGCAGCGCAATTCAATGCGCATGTGGTGCTCAAAGGCGCCGGCAGCGTATGCGCATCGCCGGGACACCCCTGGCGTATCAACACCAGCGGCAATCCCGGCATGGCCGCGGCGGGCATGGGTGATGTGCTGACCGGCATCATTGCAGCGTTGCTGGCGCAAGGCATGCCCGCGCAGAGCGCTCTGGACAACGCCGTATGGTTGCACGGCGCGGCCGCCGACGCCTGCGTGGCATCGGGCACGGGCCCTGTGGGCCTCACCGCCACTGAAACGATCGATGCCGCCCGGCGCTTGTATCAACACAGCACGCACGCAGCTGTACACGACACCTTCGCCACTACCGGCGCCAACGCCGCATGAACAAGCCCACGGGCCTGAGCCTTTTCAAAGGCAGCGGGTTGATCGCGCTGAAGGTGCGTGATTTCCGGCTCTACTGGAGCGGCCTGGTGGCGCAGGTGATGGGGCAGCACATGTATCAGTTCTCGCTCGGCTGGCTGTCGTTCGAGATCACCGGATCGCAGGCACAGTTGGGCTTGATCCACCTGTGCGCGTTCCTCCCGCAGTTTTCACTCACCCTCGTCGGCGGCGTGCTCGCCGACCGCATCGATCCAAGGCGGTTGATTCAGGGCGCACAAACACTCTCGGCCATCTCGGTGATCGGCATTGGGCTGCTGGCGCTGTTTGGGCGTGTGGAAATCTGGCACCTCGCTGTGGGTGGATTCATATTCGGCCTGGTCAACGCGGTTGACGAACCCAGCCGCGCCTCGTTTTTCCCGCGCCTGCTGCCGAAGTCGCACCTGAGTTCCGGCATTCCTCTGATCGCCATGGCCTTTGGCACCTCGCGCATGCTGGCGCCATCCATCGCCGGCTTCATTATCGCCGCCGCCGGCGCGCCCACGGTATTCTTGATGTGTGCACTGGGTATGAGCGTGATGATCTCGATGCTGTTTCTGGTGCGCCCCGCCAGCAGCGCCGCAGCCGCGCACGGCAGCCTGCTCGGCAATCTGTCCGACAGTTTGCGTTATATCCGCGCCAATGAAGTGTTCACGTGCGTGATCCTCGCCGCGCTGCTGAACGCCACCTTCCTCATGGGCTACATTCACGTGCTGCCGGTGTTCGCCAAAGTGGTGCTGAATGTCGATGCACGCGGACTCGGCTTGCTCGCTTCTGCGGCCGGCTTGGGCGCCTTGTGCGGGCTTTTCACCTTCCCGTGGCTGCAAGCCCGCACCACGCCCAGAACGGCCATCCTGTATGCCTTGAGCCTCTTCAGCAGCGCGCTCATCGGTGTAGGTCTGAGCACCTGGTACAGCCTGTCATGTATGCTGCTTTTCGCGGTAGGTCTTGGCCAGGCCCATTTCATGACCAGTTGTCAGGTCATCCTGCAAACGCTGGTGGATGACCGCTATCGCGGGCGCGTGATGGCGGTGTTCACGCTGGTATGGGGCCTGGTCTATTTAAGCGGTTTTCTGCTGAACATCACCGGTTCCATCACCGGCCCGCGCATCGCGCTCGCGGGTAGCGGCGTTATCGTATTGGGTTACGTGTGGCTGTCGCTCGCCCGCAGCCGCGCGCTGCGGAACTTGGTGATGCCGGCGAAGGAAGCTATATAACTATTTGATTTTATTTATCTTTTAATATTTTCGGCACTGAATAACACCCAAAGCGTCAACGCTCCGCCTGCCGCATCGCCCGCAAGCCCAGCGTCGCCGATACCATGCCGCTCATCGGCACCACGCAGCAAATGGCTTCCAGCACCTGCCGCCGCGTCATGCCGTAGTCGTAGGCGCGGCGTATCTGGTCCACCGCCAGATCAACTTCACCACGCATGCACAATGCGGCACCGATAATTAGCGCGCGCGGGCCGGGGCCGAGGATGTTGCCCTGCGTATCGTCAGCACCGGTGCAATGGTCGATGAAAGCGGACGCACGTTTGACAAGCTCAGCATCGATGTCCTTCGCGTAGCGCCATTCTTCCGAATCGGCAAGACTGCCCGGCACACCGCCATCCACGCGCACGCGGCCCTGTGACATTTCGGGAAACGGTTTGAGTTCCCCTGGCTCGCCGCCTGGAGGCAATTTTCCGAACGGATAATCCGCGCTGTTCGCCTGCTCGATGGCAAGCGACACATAAGTCAAACTTGCCCAGCCCGCCACCGACGCAAATGCCGTCGCGCCCTCGAACAGCGCCTTGTTGGTGAGACCCTCGCGATACATGCGGCGAATGTGATTCGGCGCATGCCGCAGATCGCCCTTGCTGCACAACGCAGGGATCGCAATCAGCTCGCGCATCTGCACCGACAGTTGCCCTGCCCCGGCCATCTGGCCGTGATACTGGTGCAGATAACTCACCGTCTGGTTAATCAGGTGATACGTTTTCGGCGAGGCATACACCAGCGTTTTCCACTCCGGAAAAATATCGCCGCGTGCGGCAGTGGCGCGCGCCAGCACGGCTTCCGGACTCAAATCCGGTTCATTGTTATTTGGGGTAACGGACATGACGTTTCCTTAGCGTGCCTATATCGATCTTGTATCGTGCTGGTATCGCACTTGACACAACAAAGCGCAAAGATTACTGCATTCGCGCTGTCTCGTGCCGCTATAATCGACCCTTTTTTGGCAGCCGGCCTCCCGCAATCATGTGGTTCAAGAATATGCTCGTGTATCGCCTGAACGAAACCAAAATCAAGGCGGATGATCTCGAAGAAAAACTGCGCGAAAGCGCGCTGCAACCCTGTGGTGGCTTTGAAATGGAGTCGCGCGGCTGGGTCGCGCCGCGTGGCGAAAATCGTTTTCTGTACAGCCTGCAACGCCAATGGCTGATTACGTTTGGCGTGAATCAAAAGCTGCTGCCGGGCTCGATCATCACGCAGGTGGCGAAGGAGCGTGCTGAAAAACTCGCGGAAAAGCAGGAGCATCCCGTTGGCCGCAAACAGATGCGCGATATCCGCGAGCGCGTACTGGAAGAACTCATGCCCAAGGCGTTAAGCCGCCGCCGCACGCTGGGTACATGGATCGATCCGGTCAACCACTGGCTGGTGATCGACACCGCCGCAGACAAAAAAGCCGACGAGCTGCTGGAGTCATTGCTCAGCGCGGATGTGCAACTCGAACCCAGGCGGCTGGAATGCAAACAGTCGCCCTCGGCACAAATGACGCTGTGGTTGAATTCGGGCAAGGTGCCTGCACCATTCACCATCGATCAGGATCTGGAGCTCAAAGC
>SYEN01000333.1 GCA_005800795.1 Burkholderiales bacterium
GCGATCCGAGATTCTTGAAACGGCCGCTGGTAGTGGCTCTATGGAGCCGCTGACGCCGATCGAGCCGGTCAAAGCGTTTCTGGCTTTAACTCGTCTCTCTGCAGAAAGGATATCTTATGGGGAGGCTACGCTTGGTGCGCCCCTAAAGGAAAGCGATCTTCAGCCCAGTGAAGCGTCACATGACATTCAACCCAGGATTCCCAAGGACACGGGTAGCAACTCTCCTCGAGTGGACGGTTCGGAAAGCACTACGTCACGCAATTTGCAGTTTAAGTCGTAGGCCGAGTAGAAAAATCTGTAAATTGCCCGGTGGCTTCGTTGACAATTACTCGATCCACTGCTGCCTTGGGCGGCCCGCGATGTGCTCGAACGATCAGCGCTTCGACGTTTTCCCGAACGCCCTGAATCACCGCTTCCACGCTGCCGTCGGTGCGGTTACGCACCCAGCCCGAGACTTGAAACTGGCGGGCCTTGTAAGCCAGGTAGTAGCGGTAACCGACGCCTTGCACCCGGCCTGTGACAATCAAATGCCGGGTAATCATGTCGGGTGGCGCACACACGCTAAAACGGCCTATTAGACCAGTAGCGCGTACGTTTTACGTATGTTTTCGTAAAAGTCAGGTTGGGCATGATCAAAAAGCAGCTAGTTCACGCGATATTTCGCAACCATCCGATCATCCAGCTCGATGCCAAACCCTGGCAGGTCAGGCACCTTTATTATGCCATTTTTCGCCTGTGGCCGGTTTACCCACATGTGCTGCCAGATGGGATCGCGCTGCGGATGCGCAAAGCACTCGGCGTAGGTGCCGTGCGGCACGGCGGACAAAAGCTGCGAGGCGATTTGGGCTTCTTCGTGATGCGCCATGCGGATGCCGCTGGCGGCACAAAGTGCCGCCACGCGCCGCCAGTCGGTGACGCCGCCGCCTTCGGACACATCGTAATTCACGTAATCCACCGCGCCGGCATCAATTAGCCGCCGTACGCCCTGACAAGAAATTTCGCTCTGCCCGGCGGTAACTGGCATGCGTATG
This sequence comes from Burkholderiales bacterium, assembly GCA_005800795.1. GTDB lineage: Bacteria > Pseudomonadota > Gammaproteobacteria > Burkholderiales > SG8-41 > UBA5216. The sequence goes on from SYEN01000333.1 coordinate 1,032, forward strand.
CTGCGTCGCACGTGTGCCATCATCGCAGCTTCGTCGTACCAGTGGCAGGGTTCCTCGAACCAGGAGATGTTTAGCGGCTCGATCAGGCGCGCGAATTCAATCGAATCCTGAGCGTTCCAGCCGCGATTGGCGTCAACACACAGCATGAAATCTTCGCCCACCGCCTTGCGCGCCACGGAGACGCGCTTTGCGTCTTCTGCGGGAGAAAGCCCGCCGACCTTGAATTTGCAACCCGCCATGCCCGCCTTGCGATACGACTCGACTTCCTTGCCAAATTCCGCGAGCTTCTTGCCCGGCATGTAGTAACCGCCGATGGAAATAATCGGTAGCGTGTCGCGATAGCCGCCGAGCAGTTCGCGTACGGATTTACCGAGTGACTTGCCGATTAAATCCCAGATTGCGCAATCCACGGCGGAAATCGCTTCCATCAGAATCTTACGGTCGCCCTGCATGGTGGTGAGCGCGAACAGCTTCTCCCAGATGCGTTCGTATTCGAAAATGCTCATACCCTTGATCAACGGAAACAACTCGCCGCTAATCAGCCGCGCGATCTCACCCGCATGCGCGCGGTTGTCGCCGTTGTAAACGTTGCTGACGAGGCCTTCTTTGGTTCGCAGACGGGTGATGACCGTACTGCGCTTCAGCACGTTGTAGGTCGCGCCGCCGAAATTCAGCGGCAGCGGAATATCAATGGCGATGGCTTCAACGCTGTGCAATTTCATGGCAATGCCGATAAAAATATCAATAAAAACAAGTACTTATGATTACTTCACTTTCATGCCTGGCTGCGCGCCATTGTCGGGTGATAGTAAGAAGATGCCGGGCGTTTCTCCGCTGGCGGCCAGAACCATGCCTTCGGACATGCCGAATTTCATTTTGCGTGGGGCGAGATTGGCAACGACGACGGTATGTTTGCCGATCAGCGTTGCTGGGTCGTAAGCGGATTTGATGCCGGCGAATACTTGCCGCGTGCCCAGTGTGCCGACGTCGAGCGTGAGCTTCAGCAGCTTATCGGCACCTTCCACGTGTTCGGCGTTGGTGATTTGGGCTATGCGCAGATCGATCTTGGCGAAGTCGTCAATGGTTATCGTTTCTGTGGCAGCGGGACCGGGCGTTGCTTCCGCTTTGGCGGGCAAGGTGGAATGAGGCGTGGGGGCTGTCACTGCTTTTGGTTCCTTGGGAAATTCGAAGAGGGCGTCGAGTTGTTTTTCTTCGACGCGGGTCATTAGGTGTTCGTACTTGGCGATCCGCTGTGGAGGATTTTCCCAGTCACTCCAAACAAATGGGCGTTCTTGTTTTAGAAACTGGCGGGCACGTTCTGCTGTTGCGGGCAATATCGGAGCCAACCAGACGATTAGGGCTTTGAAGGCCGCAATGCAATCGGAACACGGCGACAGGAGATTTATCCGGATGTACTGAGCGTCAGAACTTTTCGCATGTACCCACGGTTGCTGCGAATTGAAATCCTGATTGGCTCTATCGGCAAAAGCCATTGCGGCGCGCAGAGCCTTTCCGAACTCACGGTCGTTTAGGGCCGTCCGAATCTCAACTTCGGTTCTGTCAGCGTCGAGTCTTTCCTTCCAATTGCCTGGTTGTAGTTGTCCTCCGTACAGTTTTGTGAGTAAACCCGCTGCCCGACTGGCTAGATTTACCAACTTACCAACCAAATCGCTATTGATTCGAGCTTCGAAGTCCCCCTCCGAAAACTCAATGTCTTCAACATGGCTGTTAAGTTTTGCCGCGATGTAATACCGCAGCCACTCCGGATTCATGCCCAGATCGAGATAGCGTAGCGGGCTTAGGCCCGTGCCGCGCGACTTGGACATCTTTTCGCCGCCGAGCTGAATGAAGCCGTGCACGTAAACGTGGTTTGGCACTTTATACGGCGCACCCGCGAACTTGAGCATCGCCGGCCAGAACAGCGTGTGAAAATAAATTATGTCCTTGCCAATAAAATGTATCTGTTCGGTTTGTGGATCGCTGAGGAATTTGTCGAAATCGATGCCGGCTTTCGCGCAATAATTCTTAAAGCTCGCCAGATAGCCGACAGGCGCATCCAACCACACGTAGAAGTATTTTCCCGGCGCGTCTGGACTCGCAATGCCGAAGTAGGGCGCGTCGCGC
>SYEN01000334.1 GCA_005800795.1 Burkholderiales bacterium
AGCACTTGCGACCCCTCAAATAGTTGGCCGCACAGCTAAAAACCGTGTGTCCGCCGCTTGTTTTCACTCTGGTAACCATAGGTATCCTCTAGGATACTTTGGTTACGAAACGCCCTAATTACCTTTGTTTTTATTGATTTTTTTTAATCCAGAGAAATCCCAGTCGCCTTGGCCACGCGCACCCATTTTTCGGTTTCCACTTTCAGGTGAGTCACCATTTCCTCAGTGGTTGAACCCACCGTCACCACGCCTTGCGCGCCTAGCCGGTCGCGCACTTCGGGTGACTGAAGCGCCTTGGCAAACGCCCCCTGCAGTTGCGCGACAATGTTTTTGGGGGTCGCCGCCGGCACCACGATGCAGTACCAGTTGTCAATAATCACGGACGGTAAGCCCACTTCCGCGCTGGTCGGCACGTTGGCGAAGCCCTGCCAGCGGTTTGCGGTGGCGATGAACAGCGCGCGCAGCTTGCCGCTGTTCACATGAGGGACAAGAATGGGCGTATCCCAAAAGCCGTATTGGGTGTGGCCGCCCAGCATGTCGGCCACAGCGGGCGCAGCGCCTTTGTACGGAATATGGTTGGCCTTGATGCCTGCCGTGGTGTTGAAGAGCTCGGCCGCCAGATGCGGTACGCCGCCGCTGCCCGCCGAGCCATAGTTCAATTCGCCGGGACGCGCCTTGGCCAGCGCGATGAATTCCTTGACCGTTTTCACTGGCAGCGCAGGATGCACCACCAGCGCTTCGGGCACTTTCACCGCCAACGTCACCAGCGCAAAGTCGGAAAGCGCATACGGCACCTTTTTGTAAAGCACCGGGTTGGTGGTCATTACGCCTACGCCCGCCAAATGCGTGGTGTAACCATCGGGCGGCGATTTCGCCACGTTCTCCGCCGCAATCATGCCGCTGGCACCGCCGCGATTATCGATAACAACCGGTTGGCCGATTAGCTCCGACAGTTTTTGCCCCGTGGTGCGCGCGATGATGTCCGCCGGCCCACCCGCCGGAAAGCCGACCACCAGCCGGATCGGCTTCAGGGGATAATTTTGCGCAGCAGCCATCGAGGCAATCGCGCTGGCTACAGCAAACATAAGTATCTGTTTTATTGGCATTTTTTATTTCCGTATTTTTAAACCTGCGTATCATAACCCGGCAGCACGTGCATATCGATCACGCAAGGTGTACCGGCGCGCATGGCAGCCAAGCCCTGCTGAATGGCGGGCAAAATGTCTTCCATTTTTTCCACCGGACCAATGCCTACCGCCCCTTGCGAGCGCGCCATGGCGGCAATGTCCACCGGCGGATCATCGATGCGTTGGCCGATCCAGCAATTCTCGACTGGCCGTCCGCGATGCGTCGCCATGTTCCCCTGGTGGCGTTCATCGTTATAGAACGAGCGGTTGTTGCACACAATCATCAAACATGGAATCTGATAGTGTGCCGCCGTCCACACCGCTGTGTTGCCCATCAGAAAATCACCATTACCGAGCAAGCCCACGGCAATGCGGCCCGTGCCCTTCAATGCCAGTCCCGCACCCACCGTCATACCGGGGCCGGAGCCGACACCCGCGCCGCCGTCGTGGCCGATGTAATCCAGCGGATGCCGGAAATGCGTGTAAGCGCCGTTCCAGCCCAGCGGAAACCGCGTGTAGCAAACGTCGACGCCCTTGGTCGCTTCTTCCAGTGCCAAGCCCACGCCGCGCAGCGACACCGCATCGGGCGCAGGTTTTAGCGAGGGTGCAACAGGCACATTGGCTGGCGTGGCGCGCGCCGTAACGGCATCCAGCAGCAACGGCACCACCGCGTCGGTTTCGCACATCAGATAAACGTCAATCGGCGGCAAGCCAAAATGATCGGCGCTCCCGCCGCGATGACTGTACTGATCCACTGACACTTGAATCACTTTCGCAGTAACCGGCTTGTCACCGAAAGCCTGCTTTAACGTAGCGCCCAGATCGAGATAATCAAGCGACAGCACCACATCGGCCTCGCGTACCATGGCGCGCGCCTCGTCGGTAAGACTTACGCCCGGCGGCGCGGCATGCAGCCGGTGATCGGTCGGAAACGCCGTCGCCAGTTTGATGTTGGTACAAACCGGTGCGTTAAGTTTTTCCGCCAGCGCCACGCAGGCATTCCACCCGTCCACGCTGCGCGAGCAGCGGCCGGCGAGGATCACCGGGCGTTTGGCGGAGGACAGCAAATGCGCGGCCACGGCAAGCTGCCCGGCTGATGGCGTAGCCGCGGGTGGCGGTACATGGCGCGCGGGATTGGGCAAATCCGGCAGTGGGCCAAGTTTTTCTTCCTGCATCCCCACATCGAGGTTGACGTAGACCGGCCCCTTCGGCGCGGTCTGCGCGATCTACGCGGCGCGCGCCAGCGCCTCCACCGCCGCAGCGGGCGAACCCGGTTAATTATCCCATTTGGTGAAGTTGCGAATAATGCCGCCCTGATCCGAGCTGGTATGGATCCAGTCGATTCACGGGCGGCGTTTGGTGGAATCAACCGGCCCGGTGGCGCCCATAATCAGCACCGGCGCGCGGTCGCACCACGCGTTGTAAATCGCCATGGTGGCACGCATCAGACCGATATTGGCGTGCAGACCGCTGGCCATGATTTTGTCGGAAACCTTGCCATAGCCGTGCGATATCGCCACAGCGGTTTCCTCATGCACGCACAGCACCATTTGCGGCGAACGGTTACCCAACAAATTGACAATGCTGTCGTGCAGTCTGCGGTAACTCGAGCCGGGAACCAGTGCCATGTAGCGGATACCCAGCTCGCGCAACATCATCGCTACCGGGTCGCTGCTCCAAAAACTTTCGCCGGGGCGGCTTTCGATGGGCTTGTCGTGAACAATCAAATTGCTGGCGGGATCAGGCAAATTCATGGCGGCTCCGGTATCGGGGACGGAACTGTGTCACGCCCGCGGCGTCCAAATCAAGCAGTCTATATCCGGCCGCCGACGAGCGTAGATTAATGGTTAAATTGTCCTTAAAAATCAATTAGTTACAATTTGTAACAAAAAGCCTGAAACGGCTGTCATCCGGACGCCTATGATGCTGCGTTATAGCAACGTGTAACATCAAGGGCGCGGAGAACGGAATACCCATGAAAACAGCGAGAAATGTTGTGACAAGCACGTTGGCGGCGGTGGTGGCGACTGGCGCTTTGGCCGTGATTTCTACAGAGGCGGACGCACGTCACCCGCATCGCGCCCGTGTGGGCGTATACATCGGTGCGCCGATTATCGCTGCACCTTTTTACCATCGTCCGTATTTCTACGGCGGTTATGGCCATCCGTTTTATTCCCATCCGTACTACGCGCCAGCCTACTATCCACCAGTGGTGGTGCGGGAGCAACCCTTAGTCTACATCGAACAACCGCAACCGGCGCCGGTGGCCGTGGCGCCCGCTCAACCCGCTGCGCCTGCACCGCAGGCTCAACAGCAGTATTGGTATTTTTGTCAGGATTCCCAAACCTATTATCCGCATGCGCAAACCTGTGGCTCGCCGTGGCAACGTGTCATTCCGCATGCGCCCCCTTCGCCCCAATAGCAATAGGCCGACTCGCTCATGACCTTCTCGTATGCAAAACGCTGCGCCCTTCCGTTACTGACGCTTTTGGCGTTCGGCTTGGCTGGCTGCGTCAGCATGCCCACCGGCCCCAGCCGCGCTGCAATGCCCGGCACCGGCAAGAATTTTGACCAATTCCGTGCTGACGACGGCAGCTGTCGCCAGTATGCAGCGGAATACTCCGGCACTTCAGCCAGCCAGACGCAGGAAAATAACGCTGTTAAAAACGCTGCCATCGGCACCGCCATCGGTGCCGCTGCCGGCGCAGCCATCGGCAACACCGGCCAAAGCGCTGTTGCAGGTGCCGGTATCGGCCTGCTGATGGGTACTCTGACGGGCGCTGCCACTGGCAATCAATCCGGCTACATGGTGCAACGCCGTTACGACGACGGCTACGCGCAGTGCATGTATGCCAAAGGACACCGCGTTGCGGTTCACGGCACCATGAGCTCACAGCCTGCACAGCAGGCGCCACAGGCTGCCGCACCTGCGCAGCCCTATTACGCGCCGCCCGCTCCTGCTGCCAGCCAGCCGCCGATGGCGCAGCCCCAGGTGCAAGCGCCCTACTATCCGCCACCGCCGCCCGGCTCTGCGCCGCCCCTGCCTTCTGCAGTCGTGCGCTAGGCGTTTAACAGGCGCTAATCAAAGCAGGCACCGGCCTCTGGTAACACCGGCCGGTTTTTTTTATGCGTTAGACGTGGGCCGGCATCGTGCGACATCCTGCCCGGCGCGCACAGACTCTCGCGCCGCCCTATAATCTGCCCCATGCATGCCCTGGTCACCGAACCCGCCGCCCCGTTTTCCACCCACCGTTTCGACAACCGCTTTGCGCGGCTACCGCCGGCGTTTTACCGCCGGGTTCAGCCCACGCCGCTCGCCGATCCTTATCTGCTGGGCATCAGCGATGACGCAGCGGCCTTGCTTGATCTCGATCCCGCCACCTGCCGCAGCGAAAAATTTCTTGATTTACTCGCCGGCAACTGGCTGCCACCCGGCGCAGAACCGCTGGCGATGCTGTACGCCGGCCATCAGTTCGGCACTTTCGTACCGCAATTGGGCGACGGCCGGGCGATTCTTCTCGGCGAAATCGTCAATCAAAAAGGCGAGCGCTGGACCCTGCAATTGAAAGGCGCGGGGCTGACGCCCTTTTCGCGCACCGCCGACGGCCGCGCGGTATTGCGCTCGACCGTGCGGGAATATCTGTGTTCGGAAGCCATGCACGCGCTGGGCATACCCACCACGCGCGCGCTCGGCATCGCCGGTTCGGACGAGCCGGTTTACCGCGAAACGCCGGAAACTGCCGCCGTGCTGATGCGACTCGCACCTTCGCACGTACGCTTCGGCTCGTTTGAAGTGTTTTACGCGCGCCGTCAACCCGAGTGCATCAAACTACTCGCCGATCACGTTATCGAAGCCCATTATCCGCAGCACGCGGGCAATCCCGATGCGTATGAAAAATTTCTGATCGACGTCATCGAGGGCACCGCGCGCCTGATCGCGCACTGGCAAGCAGTGGGTTTCTGCCATGGAGTGATGAACACCGACAAGATGTCGATCATTGGCCTCACCATCGACTACGGCCCGTTCGGCTTCATGGAAGCTTTCAACCCCGGCCACATCTGCAATCACTCCGATGATCAGGGCCGTTACTCATATGAAAATCAGCCTTACATCGGCCTGTGGAATTGCGCTCGTCTGGCGCAGGCGTTGACCCCTTTGATCGATGCCGAAAAATGCAACGCCGCGCTGGCGCGTTACGAAGGCGCGTATCTGACCGCTTACGCCACGCATTTGCGTGCCAAACTTGGACTGCGAGAATCCCTGGATGGCGATGATGCACTCGCCAGTGATTTGCTGGCGATGCTGGCGGAACACGGCACGGACTATACGATCTTTTTCCGTACGCTCAGTACGTTTGAACCGGATGCCAGCAACGCAGCGCTGCGCGACATGATGGTAAACCGCGAGGCATTCAATGCCTGGGCCGAACGCTACGCCGCGCGCCTGCAAGCCGAAAGCAGCAACGCCGTCGAACGCCGGGTGCGCATGAACTGCGTCAATCCCAAGTACGTGCTACGCAATTACCTCGCGCAGGCCTTTATAGAAAAAATCAATAAAAACAAATGCTTACAAGAATCCGATCCCTTGCTCGCCGTGCTGCGCCGCCCCTTCGACGAGCAGCCTGAATTCGAGGTTTACGCCGCACCGCCACCGGATTGGGCCAAAAGTATTTCCGTCAGTTGTTCCTCATAACTTGGTACTCGCAAGGACTACTCATGCAAAGCTACACCGTCCAATGCATCAGCCCCACCGGACTGCACCGCATGCACTACACCGAATGGGGCGCGCGGGACAATCCGCGTGTTGTCGTTTGTGTGCATGGTCTCACACGTAACTGCCGTGACTTTGATGCACTGGCGCAGGCGCTGGAAAAAGATTTCCGCGTGGTGTGTCCCGACATCGTGGGGCGCGGGCAAAGCGGCTGGCTGCTCGACAAGCAGCAGTATGGCCTCGCGCAATACGCCGCCGATATCACTACGCTGCTGGCACGACTGACGGCAGATGGCGAGCGCGAAATCTTATGGGTCGGCACCTCGATGGGCGGCATGATCGGGATGGTGCTGAGTTGTCTTCCGCAATCACCTATCCGCAAACTGGTACTGAACGATGTCGGCACGCTGATTCCCAAGGAATCGCTGGAACGCATCGGCAAATATGTCGGCAAGGCGCCCACCTTCAAAAATTACGAGGAAACCGTGGCCTACGTGCGCGCAGTTTCCGCACCCTTCGGCCCCCTGACCGACGCGCAATGGGATCATCTGACACGCCACAACGCCAAACAAACACCCGAAGGCCAGTGGACGATGAATTACGATCCGGGCATCGCCATGCCGTTTCAAAAAGAGCCGCACGTCGATATCGAGATGTGGCCATACTATGACCGCATCGCCTGCCCCACCCTGCTGCTGCGCGGCGAGGATTCGGATTTGCTGCTCAAAGACACCGCGATTGCCATGACGCAGCGCGGGCCCAAGGCGAAGCTGGTGGAATTTGCGGGTGTGGGCCATGCACCTATGTTGATGGCCAACGATCAGATTCTCGCGGTAACGGAATTCTTGACGAGTAAATTAAGGACGTAATATGCGTTTGAGAGAGAAAGTAGCCGTAGTCACTGGTGCGGGTTCCGGCTTGGGCCGGGCCATTGCCACCCGGCTGGCCGAAGAAGGCGCCGCAGTCGTGGTGGTGGATGTCAACGAAGCTGGCATGAAGGACACGGTCAAGACATTGACCGACCGCGGCTTCAAAGCCAGCAGCGCGAAAATGGATGTTTCGAATCGCAACGATGTGCAACGCGCCATGCAGGCCATCATCGCGCAACAGGGCCATATCGATATTTTGGTCAACAATGCGGGCGTCACACGGCATCGCCCGTTTCTTGCGCTGAACAGCGAGGATTGGGACATTGTGCTTGCTGTGGACCTCAAAGGCGTTTTCTTTTGCAGCCAGGCTGTGGCACCGCACATGATCAGCCGGCGCTATGGAAAAATTCTCAACATATCGTCGATCTCCGGCACGGGTGCGTCGTCACACGCGGCGGGCGGCTCACAAGCGGGGAACGCCAACTATGCGTCCGCCAAGGCTGGCGTAATACAACTGACCAAAACGCTGGCACGGGAGCTGGGGCCGCACGGCATTAATGTCAATTCGGTGGCGCCGGGCTTTGTGCTGACCGGAATCACCGCCGCGTCGCGCAGTCCTGAGGAAGTCAAAGAACACATTGCCGCACGCGCGGGCATGACGGCGTTGGGGCGTACCGGCACGCCGGAAGACATCGCCAACGTGGTGTTGTTTTTTGTGTCCGATGACGCGAGTTACGTCACCGGGCAGACGCTCTACGTCGACGGCGGTCGCGGCGACCGGATGTAATCCATGGTTATTGCTTCTGAATATTCGCAGCTTTGATGACTTTCGCCCACTTGGCGTGATCAGTGCTGATCAGCGCGCGGAATTCCTCGTGGGTACTGCCAGCTGGCTCCGCGCCCTGCTTCAATAGCCGTCCGCGAACGTCAGGAGACTTGGCGATTTTGGCGATTTCGCCGGAAAGCCGTGCAACAACATCGGCAGACATGCGGGCAGGCCCGATCACGCCGTACCAACCCTCGACTTCGAAGCCTGTCAGGCCACCTTCGGCGATGGTTGGTACCTCGGGTAAAGCGGGCGAGCGCCGGGCGCCGGTGACACTCAAGGCGCGCAGCCGGCCTTGCTGGATAAACGGCATCGCGGAAGCGGTGGTAGGAAACGACAGATCGACGTGCCCGCCCATGATATCCACGATTACGGCAGATGACCCCTTATAGGGCACGTGAACGAGCTTGGTGCCGGTCATCATCTGCATCAGTTCGCCGCACAGATGGCCCGGCGCGCCCACACCCGTTGTTGCCAGCGTAAGAAAGCCCGGTTTGGATTTGAGCAGCGCGACGAGTTGTTTTAACGATTGCACGGGTACTGACGGGTGCACTACCAGCACGTTCGGAATGTCGGCAAAGCGCGACAACGGCGTGAAATCTTTCACCGGATCATAGTGCATGCGCGCCTGCAGCATGGGGTTGGTGGTGTGTCCCGGAGAGGCCATGTAGATGGTGTAACCATCAGGTACGGCTCGTGCAATGAGTTCAGCGGCGACACCGCCATTCGCACCTGGGCGATTTTCGGCAATGACTTGCTGACCGAAGGCATCGGTCAAACCCTGCGCCACCATGCGGCCGGCAATGTCGGTGAATCCACCCGGCAAAAAGCCTATCAGCAGGCGTATCGGCTTCGCGGGGTAACTCGTTTGGGCGTATGCGGCATCCGATAAGGCCATCCCTGCAAGCAGCAGACTGCATGCGAGCGTCCAGCGGCGCATCACACCATCAATCGTCGTCATGGGCAAACTGCATCACCAGCGCCTCAAGGCCGATGCCGCCTGCCTTGATTTCCAGCGCACCTTCGCCCGGCTCAACGAACACCATCGACCACGGCGGCAGAATTTCGCCGGGCATTTGCATGCTGCCGGTGGTGACGAATACATAGTACCCGCCGCCCCCCTTGGGGTCCGGTCCCATGGCAGACATGCCCGCCCCAAGACGTACCATGCGCGCCGACATTTCATCCTTGATGTCCTGCTCAAACACCGGCTCCCACGAAACGTCCTTGCGATATTGCAGCACGGGACGCGTCGACAGCGGGATATGCGGTGAAATCCAGTTACGCCGCTTGCTGGGCTTTAATTTCTCGCGATAGCCCGGCTTGGAGAGATACACCGGCGCGGAATCGCCGATGCGATTGCGCAGCGCGATAAACGTCAGCCCATGCGGGCCTGCGACCAGCGGGCCATAGGCCGAGTGGTGATCCTTGTACTGCAGTGACAATGCACGCACCTCGGTCTTGCCCATCGTACCGGCGCCCGACGGAAAAATCTGAAACTGCGCGACGCCATGAAAATGCGGCAGGATGGTTTCGTTCGCACACATCTGTGTCATCAGCGCCTGTGGCCCGGCGGAGATTTCTGTCATGCTGTAGCGCGGCCCGAAGTAGGAAGACCCCCAGTGCTCAATACCCGATCCCGGCGAAATCACCGGTGCGAGACTATCCAGCACGTCGCTGCCATTCTTGTGGTGTATCACGGCATTCCACCCATCTCTTGTTGAAGGAAAAGCACCCTCGCTGACAATGTTACTTAACAGAACCGGGCTTTTCAAACCGCCCCGCCACGCAACGGTATAATCCACCGCAGTAACGAATTCCAATGCAGACCTCGAATGGTATCCCAATGATCACCCTCTACGGCATCAAAAACTGAAGCACCATGAAAAAAGCCTTCGCGTGGCTCGAAGGCAATGGCATCGCCTATACCCTGCACGACTATAAAAAGTTCGGCGCACCGGAAGATCGCGTCAAGGCATGGATTCAACAGGCAGGATGGGAAAAAGTGCTTAACACCAAGGGCAAGACATTCCGCGACCTGCCCGCAGGGCGCCAGCAGGGATTAAACGACGCCAAGGCTGCGGCCTTGATGACAGAATTTCCAAGCGCCATCAAACGGCCCGTGCTCGAAAACGGGAAAACCCTTCTGCTGGGTTTTGATGAAGTTACTTACCGTGCGGCACTCAAGTAGAAAAATGCCAATAAATTAAATAGTTACATCGCCATTGCCGCAATCACAATTTTCATAAGCCATTGATTTAATTGACATTTTACTCACAGCACGCCCGGGCATTGCGCAATTTCATTTAGCAACGCTTCCATGTCGTCGCTGTCAATCTTTAGCAATTCCCGCGCGAAATCTCCGCCTTTGCGCCACTCGGGACTTTCGCTGCCCATGGACCCCAGATCGCGCCGGCATGGAACAATTGTTGCGCGAGTACTACAGCGACGATAGTCCGGAATCCACGGAATGGCTCTTGCTGCTGCAAATGGCCGCGGTCGCCAACCAGATTAACGCCTGCAATGGCATGTTGATCACAGCCCGCACAAAAAGCACGCAGCGTGCACTCGGTACGCTGTTTACCGCAGCGCGCTTGCCTTCCGCTTACGCGCCCGATGGGCGCACTGTTGGATTTCGTATCGCGCAGCAACTCGCGGTTGCCTGAAGGGTACACAAGGCCCCTTGGCACGACGCGGCTTTCACGACAACACTTTAGTAGTCATCACCCTCAGGCTTAGAGATCGCTTTTAGAGGCAGGCTCTAAATTATAAGTCAATTAAAACAAATACTTACATTCACCCATTTTTCCGTTGTCCTAGCCCAAAAAGCGAATTCTTGCTGGTCGCTTTTCACTCACGCAAATGGTTAGAACGACGACTTAAGGCGACCGCAAGCGGGAGATACAATTGGGTCGTCCTCCAATTACATGACCTGTAGAAGTTGCGACATGATCTGTTAGTTATCGCTTTTGCGGTGGTGGTGTCAGGTCATTGCAATAGGGTGACTTTTTCATTACAAAATTCCATTCCTATCTCAGATTGTTCGGGGCGCACATTGCCAGAAGTGCACCAGTAGTTCATTAGGGTGGGGCCGACGAACCTTATAGCCCTTGGTGCACCCGTGGGAAGACCTCTTTGGCCAGTAATTGCAGGGTGTCCAGCGCCATGTTTTGCGGCATGCCCGGCCACTGACAGCTCAGGACATGGTGGTTGATACCGGTCTTGCGGGTGTAATCGATGATCTGCTCGGCCACTTCGTCAACGCCGCCGAGGAAGAACCGGTCTTTGATCAGTTCGTCGAAAGCCAGGCCCAGGTCGTTGTCGCCCGCCGGCATCGCCTTATCCTGGCCCCATGCGTGGTAAACCTCGTATTTCTTGGCCAGATACGGTTGGCACAATCGAATCGCTTCCTCGCGCGTGGCGGCGACAAAACATTCGCGCCGGCCTGGAAATTCTGTGGGAAAAGATTTGCCAGCCGCATCGAGAGCACGCTTGTAGACCTCGACCTGGCGCTCTATGGTGTCCATCCGGTTGTGAGGGTTGACATACCAGCAGTCACCGATACGGGCGGCGCGCTCTATGGCAGGGTCCGCGTTGGCGCCGATCCAGATCGGCGGGCGCGGCTTTTGCACGGGTTTTACCGAGACGTTTGCTTCCAGTAACTCGAAGTAGGTGCCCTTCATCGATACCTTTTCTTCGGTCCACAGTCGCTTTATGGCCTCAATATTTTCGGTGAACCTGCGTACGATTTGCTTGCGCTGAACACCAAATGCGGCGAGTTCAACCTCGCGGTAGCCGAGCGCGGCGCCAAATATCACCCGGCCCTGCGATATCACATCAAGCGAAGCAAGCTGCTCCGCTATTTCCAACGGCTGATGCAAAGAGAGCAAAATGATCCCGAAGTTCAGTCGCAAATTACGCGATTCGGCCGCCATACGCGAGAGGAACACGAGCTGGTTTAATGTCTGCAACGGATGGGACGAGTAATGCAGTCCCTTGGTGAGCGAGGCGAAACCGAGCTGGTCGGCCAGCCTTACCTGCTCGACCATCTCTTCGAAGCGCGCGCCCATATCGTCGCCTTGGGAAAACTGCCCGCGTATCATCAATCCGAATTTTATTCCGCTCATCGAATGCAATTCCCAAGTTAGTGAGGCGTGTTACCCGTGATCTGAGTTCGACGCATGTGGCAAACAAGCGGGAAGCCCTCAAGCCGATTACTTATTAAAGTGGCAAGTGTGCGACTCAGCCGTAGGAAGTAACAGACTTCGAAACGCTGTCAACGCGCAACGTTTTAAGCGGGACACATCCCTAACTCAATTCGGGTGTGTGCTGTACACCACCCAGTCCGAATAGCCGGCGGTAAATGCACCGGCGATAGCGGTTTCGTGCCGGGTCCTGACTTGGCGATAACCTGCTTGTCCGCGCAACTGCTGTATGCAATCGCGCTGGCCCCACCAGCGTGTACGGCCATTTCCGCAATTTCCCCCGCTCGATGACAGCGGATTTGGGCCTTCGACGCTGATATCGCCAGCATAAAAATCGTGCGCCTCTCCCCGCTTCACGCCGCGCCACTGAAAACCTTCAAGGAAATACTGAAAAAACAGGGTGAAACCGTCGTACGGATTGAAGATATCGATATCCTTGGCGCTAAGTCCAGAGCCTTCATAACACATGCGCGCAATGTGATCGGTGAATTCCTCCGTCTCATCCAGTGTCTCGCAACTGCTCCTGACGACGCCACGTTGTGAGCAGTGGTTGAGGATGTATATCGGCTTTTGTTTCATATGCCGCGCGCGCTCTGCCGTGGTGATCAGGAACGCCCCCGCGGTCTGAATCGGCATGTCGCAATCGAGCAGGCTCATCGGTTTGCAGATCCAGCGTGCAGCCAGATAGTCTTCGACGGTCAACACCTCCCGCCGATGATTGAAATGATAACCCTCGGGATTCAATAGGCCGTTGCGCCGCTGGTTCAGGATGAAGGGCGCCATGCGGTCGTGACTGGTGTTGTATTTGCGGCAGTACTGGTTAAAGCCGAACGCAATCTGCGGTATCAATTGCCAACCCCAGATGCCGTTGAAGGCGGCGCGTCCGGGAAAGGTCTTGTCATCCATCTGATGGTAGCGACCTTCCAGGTTACCGGTGCCCCGCAGTACTATGCAGGTGTGGCACAGCCCATCGCCCACGGCCTGAATGCCCGCCGCCAGTGCAGTATTGATGCACGAGGGCCCATGGGCGGTGAACTTGACGTTCTTCAGCGCCATGTTCTTGACCAGCCAGTCGGCGGTGAGCGACGTCAGGCCGTCTTCGGAATCGTAAGGCGGGGCGAAGTAGGGCCGTGGCGCCCACACGTCTCCCATGCCTATGGGGCAGGTGACTACGCCATCGACTTCGTCGCG
Organism: Burkholderiales bacterium; assembly: GCA_005800795.1. Classification (GTDB taxonomy): domain Bacteria; phylum Pseudomonadota; class Gammaproteobacteria; order Burkholderiales; family SG8-41; genus UBA5216. The sequence goes on from SYEN01000334.1 coordinate 12,930, forward strand.
CGAAATTCCCGCCTCATTGAGAGCCTGTTGCGCTGCTAATATCGAGAGCGCCCCCACGCTTTGGGAGAGATCGACGCCATCCCAGCGGCGCATCGTGGGCGCTTGCCCGATGCCGGCGACGGCGACCTTGCCACGGTGTTCCCATAAGCCTGTGCCCTCTTTGGTTCGGTACAGCGAAGCGGGTGCATCTTTGGTTGCCATTGACGAAGACCTCTTGAACGGAATGCTGACGTGTGGCGCAGTGGTTTGTGCTGTTACAAGACGCGCCACTCGGGTATGAGTTGGCCGTTGTAAGTTGCTTCGAACTCGACTTTCACCGGCGCCCCGACCGGGACTTCGTCAGGTGGGGTGCCGGGAAGATGCGAGAAGAACTTGATTTGCGGATTCTCTTCGAGTTCGATCACGGCGATGTTGAAGGGCTGGTTTTCCTGCAGCAGCTTCACGCGCGAATCGTACATCACGCAATAGCCATGGATGCACCCCATGCCCTTGACCTCGCGCCACGTCAGGTGCGCGCTGGAACCGCAGGCGATACAGTTCTTTTCGGGGGGATACTGCATACGGTCGCATTGGACGCAGGTCTGAACAATCAAGCGCCGCTCATTGCACGCATCCCAAAAGGGCTTGCTTACTTCGTCGGGGATCGGGGAGGGTTTGGGCATGTTACACCTCTAACACTACTGCGATTGATCTACCCAATTCGGGAATGCATGAATCGGCCATCCGTATCTATTCCAACCTCTACAATACACGAATAGCAGGAAATGAGAAAACCTTCAAAACGCATTTTTCCCAGCCGGGGATGAACTACGCGCCACGGTCGTAGAACGGATAAACTCCCTGCGCAAAGCTCAAGAACTGCCCGAACTATTCCACTCCATGCCCACAGTATTCGCACAAGGTTAGTGCAGCTCGGTGAAGTGCGTTGCCGAACCCCCGACAAACAAAAGCATGGCGTCAGAATCTTGGACACAACAAGGTCGCCAACGCGCGCGCATTAAATTTGTGCGCTAATTTATGCGCAAAATACACGGCGAAATACAGCGAAATACAACAATCAGAGGATCAAAAGGCACGCAACGCCAAGCAGCGTTTTAGAGCGTAACTCTCTGATTTTAAAGGTGGCGTCCCCAC
>SYEN01000335.1 GCA_005800795.1 Burkholderiales bacterium
AGGCCGACCGTATGCTCGACATGGGCTTTTTGCCCGACCTGAAACGCATCATCGCGCTGATCCCGGCCAAGCGCCAGAGCCTGCTGTTCTCGGCGACGTTTTCCGACGAGATCAAGCGTCTGGCGAACCAGATGCTGCGTGATCCGCTGTCGATTGAAGTGGCGCGCCGCAACGCCCCCGCCGATCTAGTGTCGCACCAGGTTTACGAGGTCGCGGCGGAACGCAAACGCACGCTGCTCGCCAACTTGATCCGCACGCGCAATATGTCGCAGGTGCTGGTGTTCCTGCGCATGAAAAAAGACTGCAACAAACTCGCGCGCGAACTCGAACGCGACGGCATCAAAGCCACCGCCATTCACAGCGACCGCACGCAGGCCGAGCGCGAACAGGCGCTCGCCGATTTCAAGGAAGGCCGCGCGACCGCTCTGGTCGCCACCGATCTTGCCGCGCGTGGCATCGACATCGCTGAATTGCCGTTAGTTATCAACATCGAGTTGCCGTACGTGCCGGAAGACAACGTGCACCGCATCGGCCGCACGGGTCGTGCCGGCCTGCCCGGTGAAGCCATTTCGCTGGTTTGCCACGACGAAGCCCGCTTGCTGGCTGATATCGAAAAGCTGTTAAAACGCCCCATCCCTCGCGTGCCCATCGATGGGCTCGACGAACGACAACGCCTCGACCGCAGCGACCGCAAGGACCGGCCGCGCCGCGACGCCGATCACGAAGATCTTCGCGGCGATCAACCCATACGTGAGCGCAGGCCAGCCACACCCTCGCCGACCAAGCCCATGATCGCCGCCGATGGTTTCGACTTCAGTAAGCCGTACGAACCCGGTGGCGCCACGCCGGATGCCGGCGGCGACAAATCTGCCGCACCATCGCGCCCGCCCACACGCGGCAGTCCCGTCGCCGCACTGCTCGGCGGATTTGGCGCGCGCAAGTAGGCATCCGCGCGGTTGAAGCCGCGCCGCAAGTATTCCACTGGTGTGCTAGAGTGCCCGTGTCCCATTCGCGATTCCGGTCGTTTTCCAATTCCCATTCTGGCGGAGGATATTATGCGTAAATCATTGTATTTATTGATATTTTTTATCGTGGGCCTAATGGGTTGCGCGCACACAGCAACCCAAGCCAACGAAGACGCCGCCGTAGCGGCAGCAGTCGAAAACATGCGTAAGGCCATGATCGTGCGCGATGCAAAGGCCTACGAAGCGTTGGTCTCGGAGAACGTAAGCTACGGCCATTCGGCAGGCCGCATTGAAAACAAGCAGGAGTTCATCAAGGCCTCTCTCGCCAACAAATCCGTGATGAAATCACTGGCCTTTACCGAACAAACTATCAAGGTCACAGGCAACCACGCCATTGTGCGCAACACCTACAACGGTGTCAGCGAACTCGACGGAAAAACCAATAAGACCGTCATCGGCGTGCTGATGGTGTGGGCCAAGGAAGGCGACGCTTGGCGCCTGTATGCACGTCAAGCCTTTAGACTATAAACACGGCAGGACAACATGAGCAAAGACGCTGCAGCCCTTACGCAAGCCATCGAAAAATTCTACAACGCGATACGCGACAAGAACGCCGCCGCGTTCGAATCTTTGGTGACCCACGACCTCTCGTATGGCCACTCTTCGGGCCGTATCGAGAACAAGGCCGAGTTCATCGCCAATGTGATGAAGCCCGGTGTCCAGTGGAAAACTCACTACGGTGACAAGCAGCAGAACACTTTCAGCGGCGACACCGCGATTTCGCGCCACCTCATGGCCGGTGAAAATACGCGTGACGGCAAAGCGGGCACGTCCGCCATGCCGACCATGCAGGTATGGCAAAAGCAAAACGGTGCGTGGAAGCTCCTGGCGCGGCAGGCATTTAAATTCTGAATAAAATCAAATACTTACGTATATTTCTACGCATGGATGCATGGGAACATTAACGTCGGAACAAATCGCGCGCTGGAAACACGACGGCTTCCTGTCGCCGTTTCCACTGCTGAATGAAGCGGAATTGAAGGAATGCCGCGACGGCCTCGCGCGCTTTGAACAGTTTCTCGGTGCGCCGGTGAATGAAATCAGCGCCGGCAAAGACCTCAAGTACCGCACCATGCCGTATCTGGTGTTGCCGTGGGCGGCGAAGCTCGCGTTTGATGCGCGCATCCTCGATCGGGTGGAAGACCTGATCGGCCCAGACATCCTGATTTTTACCAGCACGTTTTTCATCAAGGAACCGCACTCGCCCACCATCGCGGCATGGCATCAGGATTCCACCTATTACGGCCTCGAACCCAAGGAAGAAGTCACAGTGTGGGTGGCGCTGTCGGACGCCAACGAAGCTGCAGGCTGCATGGACGCGCTGTCGTTTCAAGGCAAGCCGCGCCAGTTAAGTCACGTATCGCGCGTGGTGAAAGACAGCGTCAATCGCGCGAGTCAGGTGATTACCGAACCGCTGAATGAAGGCATACCCGTGGCCATGCCGCTGAAGGCCGGACAGTTTTCGATGCACCATGGCCTGTGTGCGCATCGCTCGGGACCCAACACCGCCGATCACCGGCGCATCGGACTGGGGCTGAATTTCATACCCACGTCGGTACGTCCCGCAGGCTCGATCAAACCGGCGGCAATGCTGGTGCGCGGGGTGGATCGCAACAACCACTTCGAAAAAACCGGCCCGCCAAGAGCCGAACTCGATGTGCACGCCATCGCCGCGCACGAGCGTGCAACATCGCTCTATCGTGAGTGTTATCTGGAAGCCGAAGCCGCGCACGCAGCACTTGCCGCCTGATGGCCAGACGCTCTTAATTCGTATATGCACCGCAGGGGCAGTCTGCCGTAAAATCGGCTGGCCGCGCGAAAACATCACACGCGTTGCGAGCACCCCTGCTTTTGCCCCCAGTTACGGAATTTGCCATTGTCTGCGAACATGTGGTTCGATCTTGATGTGCTGTCCAAACAGACGGATAAGGGCAGTTGGACGCGCGGCATGGCCATTTACAAGAGCCAGCATGCCACCCACCGTCTGAACATCAAGCCGAAGGACGGCTACGTGCAGTTGACAGGCTTGGTGCAAGGCTCGCAGCCGTCACCCTATACGGTGAGTGTCCAGCTGGACGTATCCGCCAGGAACAAAGTCATCTCGTGGCAAAGCGAATGCAGTTGCCCGGTCGGCGATCAATGCAAGCACGGCGCGGCGCTGGTGATCGAAGCCGCACACGAAGGCCTTGGCGAAAGCTACAGCCACACTGAACCCGCGAACTACCGAAGCAATGGCAAGAATAGGGATAATGCCCAAAGTCTTTCCACCCATTGGCCCGCGCCGGTGCATCGGCAATCGACTGCCGCGACCGCCAAGCAGCGCATGGACGCGTACTCGCGGGCCGACGCGGAAAATCAGCTACTGCGCTGGTTGCAAGACATGGATCGCGCCAGCGGCCACCCGGCGCCCGTGGATACTGCCGTACGGCCGAATCTGCAATGGCCGGGCACAGTCAAAAGCGAGCAATATCTGTATCTGCTCAGCCTCACGCAGTACGGCCACATCAAGCCCTTGCTGCATCTGGATCTGTTTATCTCTTACCTGAAAATCAATGGCGACTGGGCAAAGCCGCGTGCCATACGGTATGCGCCTCATCCGGGCGATAGGATTCATGACAACGCGACGGCCGCGGATCGTGACGCCATGCAGCTCGTCCGCGCCCAATCGGCCACGAATTTCAATGCGTGGAGTTCGGGCTACAGTTGCACGCTGGAAGGCCGCGCCGGCCTGCTGGCGCTGGAACTGGCCGCCAGTACCGGACGTTTATATCTGAACAACGGCAAGGGCGCGCCGGCCAGGCCACTGAACTTTGGACCGCCGCTCGCCTTGCACTGGGAGTGGCATGAAGCCGAAGCCACCGCTGCTGCAGGCCACGTATTGCGTGCACGGCCGGCGACGGGCAGCGCCACGATTTGTCTCAACAACCCGCCCCTGTATCTGGATGCAGAACGCGGCCTGTGCGGCGCGGTGGACGCAGGCGACATGCCGCCGGCGCGCCTGCAGGTACTGCTCAAAGCGCCGCCACTACAGGCGACGGTGCTGCAAAAGCATCAGGGAAAACTGTTGCAGTACCTGCGCGATATACCGCCGCCACCGGGTATCCGCGCTGCCGAGCCGTTGCGCGGCATCGTGCCCACGGCGCACCTGCACCTGTCGCCTGTGGCTCCCGCGGAAACCCCGCTGAAAGGTCTGATGCGCGCACAACTGAATTTTGACTATCAGGGACATCGCGGCTGGTGGCCAGACCGTGAAGTGGTGGCGCTCATCGAACGTGACGACGGAAACGTACTCGTGCATCGCGACCAAGAAGCCGAGTACAAAGCCATCCGACGTTTGCAGTCGATGGGTATGAGCAGCACGGGCCAGGGCACGTATTACATCCCCGGCGACCAGCCCCAACAACGCTGGCTGCTGTGGGCTGATGACGACTACGCAGCGCTCAAGTGCGAGGGTTTCACGGTAACGCTCTATCGCGCACTGGACCAGTGGATCACCCGCGCCGACACAGTGAGCGTAAAAATGCAGGGGAAGGACGGCAGGGACGCCAGGGAAAACCCGGGCGAAGCTGATGGCCGGAACGAAGAAGAAGCCGTATCGCCGTGGTTCGATCTGTCGCTGGGCGTGGAAATCAACGGTCAGCGCCACAACATTTTGCCGTGGCTGCCGGAGTTGCTGACACAGGCTGCCGCCCATCCGCCCGATCCCAAGACCGGCCTGCCCAGCCTGCCGTCATTTGTGTATGTGCGCAACGCCGACGGCAGTTCGGGTAACCCGGGGGGGTTCATTCGTTTGCCGACCGCCCAACTGGCGCCGTGGATGGCGGCACTGCTGGAACTGGTGGGCGACCGCGCGAATGATTTTTCCGGCGAAAGTCTCAGGCTGTCGCGGCTTGACGCGCTGCGAACCAGTGCCGCACTGGGCGAAGGCGCCGTTTGGGAAGGCGCGCGCTCGCTGCATAAGATGCTGCAGCAACTGGCCGGACACGCCGAATTGCCAGCGATACCCCTGCCGCCCGGCGTGCTGGCGGAATTGCGCCCGTATCAACAACAGGGCCTAAACTGGCTGCAATTTTTGCGGCGGTATGGCCTGTGCGGCCTCCTCGCCGATGACATGGGCCTGGGTAAAACGCTGCAAACGCTGGTGCATATTCAGGTTGAAAAAGACGCCGGGCGTTTGACGCATCCCGCGCTGATCATTGCCCCAGTCAGTCTGATGGGTAACTGGCAGCGTGAAGCCGCACGCTTCTGTCCGCGGCTTTCGACCGTGGTGTTGCACGGCAAGGATCGCCACGTGCGGGCCGATACCATGGGCCAGTACGATATTGTGATCGCTCCCTATTCGCTGCTTGCGCGCGACCGCGAACGCTGGTTGAAGGCGAAGTGGCATCTCGTCGTGCTTGACGAAGCACAGAACATCAAGAACGCCAGCACGCACGCCGCGCAGGTGGTAAGCCAGTTGCAGGCACGGCATCGCCTGTGCCTGTCCGGCACGCCGATGGAAAACCATCTGGGCGAAATCTGGAGCCTGTTTCACTTTCTGATGCCGGGGTTTCTTGGCAGTCAAAAGCGCTTTGCCACGCTGTTTCGCACACCCATCGAAAAGCAGGGCGACGCGACACGCATGGCGCAACTGCGCGCCCGCGTGACGCCCTTCATGCTTCGGCGCACCAAGGCGCTGGTCGCGTCGGAACTGCCGCCGAAAGTGGAAACGGTAATGCGCGTGGATCTTCTCGGCAAGCAGGCTGATCTGTATGAAACCATCCGCCTCGGAATGGAAAGAGCCGTGCGCGAAGCGCTGACTGCCAGGGGCCTCGCCAAATCCCACATCACCATTCTCGATGCGCTGCTGAAGTTACGGCAGGTATGTTGCGACCCGCGTTTGGTGCCACTGGCCGCTGTAAAGAAAGTCACTGAATCGGCGAAGCTCGAGCAGCTCATGGCCATGTTGCCCGAGATGCTGGCCGAAGGGCGCCGTATTCTGCTGTTCTCGCAGTTCACCA
>SYEN01000336.1 GCA_005800795.1 Burkholderiales bacterium
GAACTGGTGGCGTTGGCGCGCACCAAGCCCGGTGCGATCAACTATGCCTCCACCGGCAACTGGACCACCCCGCATCTGACCACCGAGTTGTTCATGCGCGCGGCAAAAATCAACATGGTGCATGTGCCCTACAAGGGCAGCGCGCCAGCGTTGACTGATTTACTTGGTGGCCATGTGAGCATTTTCTTTTGCAATATGCTGTCGGCTACGCCCCACGTCAGCAGCAACCGGTTGCGCGCATTGGCGGTAAGCAGCGCACAGCGTTCGCCGGTAACACCCAAAGTGCCCACCGTGGCGGAATCGGGCTACCCGAATTTTGAAACTGTCACCTGGTTCGGGCTGATGACACCCAGCGGCACGCCGGAAGACATCATCACCCGGCTGCGCACCGAGGCCGGGAAAATTGTACGACGCGCCGATGTGTCTGAACAATTCGCCAGCCAGGGCGGCACGGCGATGCTCGACAAGGACGCCGGCGAATTCGCGGCCTACATCAAGCTGGAATCCGATCGCTGGGGCAAAATTTTCACGGCTCTGGGCGCACGCGTGCAGTAGCCCCGCTAACTAAACCGTTCAAAGGAAAACACCATGTCATTCGGACAAACGCTGGCGGACTACGTAGCGGGCATCAACCTCAGCAAAGTGCCACAACGCGATATTGACGTCGCCAAGCTTGCGATACTCGATCAGATCGGCGTGGCGCTTGCAGGTGTGGGCGAAGACCCCGGTGTCAAGGTGCAGGCGATGGTGGATCGTTGCACAGCCAGCGAAGCCACCGTGCTCGGCAACCCGCGCAAAACATCGACGTGGCTCGCTGCGCTGGTCAATGGCACGCTCGGCCACACGCTCGATTTCGATGACTGCTCGAGCTTCGGACACCCCAGCGTGGTTCTGGTACCGGCCATGCTGGCCACCGGTGAAACGCAAAATCGCAGCGGCCGCGACCTGCTCGAAGCCTATATCGCGGGCTACGAAGTGGGCGAAGCGCTGTCGCGCATCGTGCCCCGCCGCGCGGATCAATTTCACGGCCTGCACAGCACGGCCATGTTCGGCTCGCTGACCTCCGCCACGGTGTCTGGTAAATTGTTGGGGCTCAACGCCACGCAACAGCGCCACGCCTGGGGCATCGCCGCCTCCCACGCGGGGGGCATCACCGGCAACTTTGGCACCCACACCAAGCCACTGCATGGCGGCACCGCATCGCAGGCGGGCGTGATGGCTGCGGAGCTTGCGGCCAGCGGCTTTGAGGCCAATCTCGATGCGCTCGACGCACCGCTGGGCTACATCTACAGCGTTGTCGCGGCCAGCAACATGGAAGGTGTTGATGTCAACAAGGCCACCAACGGACTCGCGCAATGGCACATTGCCGATACCTGGCGGCTGAAAAAATATCCCTGCGGCTACATCGCACAAGGGGCGATTGATGCCGCCTTGCGCTTTCGCGAGCAGACCGGCATGACACTGCAAGACCTGACGTCCGTCGAAATTCGCGTGCCCCACCTGCAACCGTACTTTCGCGTCAAGGCTGCGGGCGAATTCTCCGGCAAGTTCGGCTACGAATACCCCGTCGCCTCCGCGATCCTCGACGGCTATGTTGTCAAAAGCACCTTCTCGGATACGGCGTTCAAGCGAGTGGACCTGCAATCCCATCTCGCCAAGTTCAAAACGCTCGAAGATCCCGCGTCGGAGAAGCACGGTCCGCTGGGCGTGCTGGTCATTGTGGCCAAAGGCCAGACGATTCATCAACCCATCGAAATACCGCTGGGCGATTGCCGCCGGCCTGTGCCGCCGTCGCAAGTCATTGAAAAATACATCACCAACGCGACTGAAGTCATAGGCTCAGATGCGGCGAAACAGACGGCGCAGATGTTGCAGGGTATCGAGAATTTGCCAGGGGTCCTGCCTTTGCTGGACAAGCTCGCGAAACGGACATAGCGATTTGCCATGGAAACACCCGCACAGGGAAATTTTCTATAAGTATCTGTTTTTATTGATATTTTTACGTCCATTTTTAACTACTCAAGCCTAACCCTGCCCGGCCAAGCCCATGACAATCGACATTTGTTCACCTGCAGCGCGCATGATCGGCGCGAACAGTTAATTGAACCAAGTCAGCGCCACCGGCATCCCGCGCGGGTGGCAATTCGCCCGCGATGCCGGCTCAGGCCGGAGCAACGTTACATCCCGGCGACAGCCTCGTGATACACGCTGTAGTCGAGCAACGTGGCGAGTTGCTCGCGCGTGCGTGGGGCGCGGCCCTGCTCAGCAGCGATCCACGGTTCCTGACCGGCGATGATGTCCAGTTGATTCGGCAAGATAGCGGTCGTGTAATCGTGGTAACGAAAGGCGCGTTCGATCTGACCGCGATCAAAGCCGGAGGATTTTGCCAGCCAGTCGCAACCGATGTGCGGTTGTGTTTTTAACAGCGCTGACGCGCGAATCAGGTGACGAATCAACTCGACCATTTGTTTGCGCTTGCCGGCATCGGCGAGCTTGGCTGTCGTCGTGTTGAGGTTGAACAAGGGTGTGAGCACGCCGGGCGTCTTCAGCTCAATCGCGTCTGCGCCGAGGCCGTCGCGCGCTGCCTGTGAGGCGGGCTCCCAGATACAGATGGCATCCACGCGCCGCTCGATCATGGCTTTTGAGATTTCGAAAATCGGTGCGAGGCCCACCACTTCGACGTCGCGTTCAGCCAGACCATGCGCCTTGAGTTCGCCAGTCAGGTAATAGTGCGATGAGGTACGCGGAAAGGTGCCGACGCGTTTGCCGCGCAAATCCGCCACCGAACCAATGCCCGCCGAGCGGCGCGCAACGATGTGATACAGCCCGCGTGTTACCGTGCACAGAATGCGCATGTCCGGCCGTTTGGCCGAGAAGCGCATGAACTGTGTGTCGTAGTTGGTTGCCACGTCGGCAACCGGCTGCGCGGCCTCAGCTGAAATGGCGCGGGCCTCGGCCGTATGCACCACGGATGCCGAGTTCATCAACGCATCCGCCCCCACCAGATGCGCGACATTGCCATGCTGCACCACCGCTTTGCCGCCCGACATCGCGTCCACCGCAATGTGTGTCGGGGCCTGCTCCATCACGTTACGCATGCCGTAGACCTGCAAATCCATTCGGGACTCCTGCGAATTTTCAGCGTTGACGGGTTACCCCAGCATCTGCCCGCCGTCCACCGCAATCGTCTGCCCGGTCACCCAGCTGGCGGCATCACTCGCCAGGAACAATGCGACATTGGCGATCTCCTCCGGCTTCCCATACCGCCCGAAACGGATGCTGCGCAGGATGCCGTTATAGAGCGCCGGGTCGCTGGTTTTGCGGCGCTCCCAACTGCCGCCGGGGAATTCAATCGAGCCCGGCGCGATGCAGTTTACGCGGATGCGTTTGACGGCCAGGGACGCAGCCTGCGACAGTGTCAACTGAATCAGCGCGGCCTTCACCGCGCCGTACGGCGGCGTGCGGGCACTGTGCATCAGGCCTGAAATCGACGAGATGTGAATAATCGAGCCGCCGGCTTTCGCCAGATGCGGCACCGCCGCACGCGAAGCACGTACCGGCGCCAGCAAATCCACGTTGAGGCTCGCCGCCCAGCCTGCCTCGTCGTCCGACAGACCAAAGCCGGACGCATTATTGACCAGTATGTCGATGCCGCCGAGCGCTGCGGCGGCTGCCGCAATGTATTTCTCCACCGCTGCGGCGTCCGCCAGATCGCACGCTGCCGCGTGCACCTTTTGAGCCACCCCGCCACAAGCGCTGATGTCCTTTTCCGTCTCGCGCAAAGTGGTTTCTCCGCGCGCGCAGATGGATATGTTGGCACCCGCGCGGGCAAACGCCAACGCTATCGATCGCCCAATACCACGCGAACCACCAGTAACAACCGCGTTGCGGCCTTTAAGGTCAAGTAACATGCTCTTGAAACTCCCTGCTAACGAACGATGTAACTAATTGTTTTTATTGATTATTTTTTGCCAATCCTGCGCTGGCTTCTTTTTTGTGCTTCGGCAACGCCAGCGCCAGCGGCAGGCCCACGATGCCGATCCCCACCGAGGCGATCAGCGACCATGTGTAGCTGCCGGACATATCGAACAACCCGCCGCCCAGCCAGCCACCCAGCGCCATGCCGGTGGTCGCGGCCACCATTTCGACGGAATAAATCGTGCCGAGCGGCGCCTTCGCACCGAACAATTGTTTGTTGATGATGGGGAAGCCCACCATCTCGCCGCCATAACACAGGCCGAACATCACCGCGAACAGATAAAACACCCACGCCTCGGTGGCGAAAAACAGAATCAGCACCGGCAGGCTCTGCCCCAGCAGCGCGATCGACAACACCGTGCGCCCGCCAAGTTTTTCCGCCAGCACCGAGAAGGCAAAACGGCTAATGATGGAAGTGCCCGCGATGGTAGCCAGCACGCCGGCGGCTTCCACGCCCGGCACGCCTTTGAAGGTGGCCATCGACACCACGTGCGCCAGAATAATCGCATGCGCGACACAGCCGATATGGTGAATGCTCATCAATTGCCACACCGTGCGGTTGCGCAGCACCTCGCCCAGCGTCGCGGGCGGTGCCTTGGTGACGTTGTTGGCGGCATGGGGTTTGCCGGCAGCATCTTCGGCGCCGTAGGCGGTCAGCCCCCGCGTTTCGGGCGAATTGAATATAAACAGAGAACTGATGGCCAAAAGCACGCCCACCCCGATGCCGATCACCATAAAGGTGTTGGACCAGCCGCGCGTCTCGATCATCCAGCGAAACAGCGGCGCAAAAATCACCGGTCCCAGACCCTGCGCAGCCCAGTAAATGCCGAGCGCAACACCCATATGGCGGTAAAACCATTTGGTCACAATCACTGGCAGCAGCACGCTAAACGCCGCGTGACCGAGCGAGCCGACGAACACCGCGTAAAACACATAGAAATGCCACAACTCGCTGATAGTGCCCAACAACACTGTGCCGGTGCCTATCATGAGCGACGAGCCGAGCATCAGCGTGCGCGCGCCGAAGCGGTCGCCCAACCAGCCCATGATCATCACCGCCGGCAAGCCGACAATAAACGCTAGCGAATAGGCAAACGAAATATCGCCGCGGCTCCAGCCGAACTTCTGCACCAGCGGATCGATAAATACGCCGAACGAACCCTGATCAGCGCGGCTGACGATATTCAGAATGCAGGAAGCACCCAGAACCACCCAAGCGTAGTGAAATCCGTACTTTTTGACATGAACCACGAGGAAGACCGCTTTCGGAATTAGGAGTCAGAGGAGTACACGGAGAATATCCCGCAGCTTCAAGGTATAGTAGCACTCAACACTACTCGCGGAAGCGGCAAAACCCGCGCCCGCATGACGGACATTGCGCATGAAATACTTGTTGATCATGGCGTTGCTGGGTTTGGCGTTGCTGGAATACAGACACCATCGTATGGACGGCCACTCACATGGCGCACCCGCAGCAACCGCTGCCAACGCCACGCCGGAAGAAAAAAAAGAGGCCGCACGGGAGTTGTATCGTCATCATATGCGTGGCCATTGATACGCTGATCGCAGCCTTGAATATCGTTAATAGCTCCGCAAATTTCGCTGCCGCTTCGTTTGTCGCGTCGATGGGCTCAGGGTCGCGTTCCGCGTGCGGCTCACACGAACCACAGGTTTACACCGGCGCCAAATCAGGCATCACGCAAGTATATGATTTAGAACACTATTTTTAGTTGCTGCTCATGCGCCACTTTTGCCATAATCAGCACCCCCGTCAGCCAGCGTAACCATGACTGCTTCCGCCACCACGCAAACGCCCACCCGCGACCGCCTCGGCCGGCCGTTGCGCGACTTGCGTATCTCCATCACCGACCGCTGCAATTTTCGCTGCACCTACTGCATGCCGAAGGAAGTGTTCGGCAAGGACTATCAGTTCCTCGAACGCAGTGCCTTGTTGTCGTTTGAAGAAATCACCCGGCTCGCGCGCGCCTTCACGCAGCACGGTGTGGAAAAAATCCGTTTGACCGGCGGCGAGCCGCTGATCCGCCGCAACATCGAACAGTTGATCGGCATGTTGGCGGAAATTCCCGGCCTGGATTTAACGCTCACCACCAACGGCTCGTCACTCGCCAAGAAAGCGCGCGGCCTCAAAGCCGCCGGCCTGCAGCGCATCACCGTGAGCCTGGATTCGCTGGACGACAAGGTATTCATGGCGATGAACGACGTGGATTTTCCGGTGGCGAAAGTGCTGGAAGGCATCGACGCGGCGGCAGCGGCGGGCTTAGCACCCATCAAAATCAACATGGTCGTCAAGCGTGGCGTCAACGAACACAGCGTCGTGCCGATGGCGCGCTACTTCAAACAGCAAGGGCACATCCTGCGCTTAATCGAATTCATGGATGTGGGACACACCAATGGCTGGCGCATGGACGATGTGGTCACCGCGCGCGAAATCGTCGCGATGATTAGCAAAGAAATGCCGCTTGAACCCGCCAACCCGAACTACACCGGCGAAGTCGCCGAGCGCTGGCGCTACAAAGACGGCCAGGGCGAAATCGGCGTCATTGCCTCGGTGACGCAGGCTTTCTGCCGCGACTGCACGCGCGCACGCATTTCCACCGAAGGCAAACTCTACACTTGTTTGTTCGCCACCAGCGGGCACGACCTGCGCGGTTTGCTGCGCAACGGCGCCAGCGATGCCGATCTCGATACCTTTATACGGGGCGTGTGGACCAAGCGGGCGGACCGTTATTCAGAGATTCGTTCCGAGAAAACGGTCAAGCTGGATAAGATCGAGATGTCGTACATCGGGGGTTAAGACTTTGTCCGTGAGGCGTAAGGAGCAGGACATTGCGGCTGGCGCACCTCACGCTTCACGCCTCGCGTCTCGCCCAGTCAAAATCACCAACGCCACCCGCCCCCTGACCATCGAAGTCGAAGCCATCAACGAGCGCGGCGAACGCGTACCCACGCCCATTGCCGGCGAACACCCGTTGACGCTGTACATCGACAAACGCGAAATCGTCACGCTGATGACACTCGGTCAGGCGCCCGAAGCGCTGGCGCTGGGCTATCTGCGCAACCAGCGGCTGGTGCGCAGTATCGACGAAATCGCCGAGGTTCAAGTGGATTGGGACACGGATGCCGTGGCCATCACCACACGTACCGCCCTGCTGAACCTTGACGAGAAAATGCAGAAGCGCACCGTCACCACCGGCTGCGGGCAAGGCACGGTATTCGGCAACTTGATGGATGAAATCGACGCCATCCGATTGCGCGACGACATCACGTTAAGCGAAGCGACACTCCACACCCTGCTAGACAACGTACGGCGCCACGAGACCATCTACAAAAGCGCCGGTGCCGTTCACGGCTGCGCACTCGCCAACGGCAGCGGCGAAATCCTGTTGTTCATCGAAGACGTGGGCCGTCACAATGCCGTGGACGCCATCGCCGGCCAAATGTGGCTAAATGACATTGGCGGATCCGACAAGATTTTTTACACCACCGGCCGGCTCACCTCTGAAATGGTCATCAAAGCCGCGCAAATGCAGATTCCGTTTCTGGTGTCGCGCTCGGGCCTCACGCAAATGGGACACGATATCGCGGTCAAAACCGGCATTACGATGATAGGCCGCGCCGTAAATAAACATTACCTGCTGTTTACCGGCGTGCAACGATTTATTAAACCGGCAGCGTGATTCGCCGCCGCCTTTCTGGAGCCCCTGAATGGATTTCACCCTGCCCGATGAACTGCGCATGCTGCGCGACACCGTGGCGCGTTTCACGCGCGAAGAACTGCTGCCGCTGGAAAAAGACGTGATCCGCCGCGAAGCCGAACGCGGCCTAACCGACGCGCCGCTGATTGACCCGGATGCTGAAAAAGCGCTCGATGCCAAGGCGAAAGAAATCGGACTCTACGGCATCGACGTGCCCGAAGAATACGGCGGGCAAAACCTCGGCATGCTGGCCAAGGCCGTGGTCGCGGAGGAACTGAAGCTGAGCATTACGCCTTGGACGCTGCCCCCCGACAGCCCGAATCTTTTCATGCTCAAAGAAACCTGCAAAGGCGATCAGATCAAAAAATACTTTATCCCCTATGCCAACGGCGAGAAAAAAAGTGCCATCGCGATCACTGAACCGGGCGCGGGTTCCGACCCTGCGGGCATGAAAACGCGTGCCGAATACAAAAATGGCAAGTGGGTGATCAACGGCCAGAAAATTTTCATCAGCAACGCGCGCAAAGCCGACTTCATGATCCTGATGGCGATGACCGACCAGGCCAAGGGCTCGCGCGGCGGCATAACGGCGTTCCTGATAGACAAGGGCACGAAAGGGGTATCGATACCCACGGTGCTCAACACCATCGGTGAATACACGCCCTATGGCGTGTTTTTGGATAACGTCGAGTTGTCCGATGACCAGGTGCTAGGTACCGTGGGCAACGGGTTCGGTCCGATGCAAAACCGTCTCGGCGTGCGCCGCATGGAAATCGCCGCACGCGCGCTGGGATTCGCGCGCCGCTGCATGGATTTGATGCTGCCATACGCGCACGAACGCATCACTTTCGGCAAGCCGCTGGCCGACCGGCAGGCAATCCAGTGGTGGCTTGCCGACAGTTTTCAGGAAATGGAAATGGTGCGCCTCATCACTTGGCGTCTGGCCTGCAAAATCGACGCCGGCGAAGGCAACTGGCGGCGCGACGCGGCCATGGTCAAGCTGCAAGGTACCGAAATGATCCAGCGCATCACTGACCGCGCCATGCAGATGTTCGGCGGCATGGGTATGACCAAAGACATGCCGCTGGAGTACATGTCGCGCGCCAGCCGCGTATGGCGCATTTACGAAGGCCCCAGCGAAGTGCACCGCTGGTTTATCGCGCGCGATTTATTGCGCAACGGCATGCCGGCCAACTGAAGTAAACTGCGGCTATTGAGCTACCCACTCGACCAATTGACCATCACCAAGGAGAAAACCATGTCTGCCAAACCCATGCTATGCAGCTTCAAGACTTGTCTTTGGGTACAACGCGCCGCCATTGTATTGCGCGCAAAAAATATTGAATACGACATCACCTACATCGATCGCAACAACCGGCCCGACTGGTTTCTGAAAATTTCTCCGCACGCGAAGGTGCCGGTGCTGCGCATCGGCGAAAACGATGCGCTGTTTGAATCCAATGCCATCGCTGAATATCTCGACGAAACCGCGGCGCCGCAATTGCATCCCGCCGACGCGGTAACGCGCGCGCGCAATCGCGCATGGACGGACTACGTGTCCACGTTCGCTAGCGCGATTTCGCAAACCATGTATTCGGATTCTGAGGAAGAATTCACCAAAAAATCGGAAAAGATTGCCGAAGTGTTTGGCAAACTCAACGACGCGCTGGCCAAGCGTGGCAACGACGGGCCGTTTTTCAATGGTCCGAAACTGTCGCTGGTGGATGCTGCTTACGCGCCGTTCCTGCAGCGCTACACCTTCATGAACGCGCTGCGGCCGCTTGGCATTATCGAAAAATTCCCACATCTCAAAGCCTGGCGTGACGCGCTGCTGGCCTCGCAGGCGGTGAGATCCTCAACGGTCGCCAACATTGAGGCCGTATGGCAGGAAAATCTGATTGTCAACAAACGCTGGCTGGCAAAGTACGTCTCGAACGACGTATTGGGTGCTGCGGCGGCTTAACCGGAAAACCTGCCGTGCGCGCCGCCTGTTGTTATCCGGTGCGCGCGCCGCGTATGTCGTCCAGCACCGGCAGTAGGTAGGTCAGAAACGTTGCCGGGTCTTCGCTCATTGGGAAGTGCCCCAGCCCTTCCACGATGACGGCCTGCGTGCCTTTGATTCGCCGGGCAAGATCACGCGTGTCGTCCGGCGCGCACGAGTAATCGTATTCGCCCGACAGCAGATAAAGCGGGCACCGTGACGTATCGATCTCGGCCGCGCGCGAGCGCACGTCGCCATCTTTGGTATAAAAATGCAAATCACCCTTGAACACGCCAGGACCGCCCTGCATGTAATGCCATAACGTTTCCCAGCGATCGGCTTCCGGACTGCGCGGGCCGATAAGCCCCGACACGATGCCTGCCGCCACCTCGCCGCCATGCACGGCCGGCCGGTGCAGCCAGTTCAAATCGTAGTAAGGCTCAACATGTGCGCCGGCCTGCAAACCGATGATGGCGCGAAAACGCTCCGGGTATTCTAGTGCCAGATGCAGCGCGATTCTTCCCCCAATGGAGCAACCCATC
>SYEN01000337.1 GCA_005800795.1 Burkholderiales bacterium
GTTCGATCACATCGACAAACTGGGCTACACCGGCTGGATCGGGTGCGAGTACAAGCCGTTGACTACGACGGATGCGGGGTTAGGGTGGGTGAGGACGTATTTACCATCCCCGCAGTAGGTCTATGAGACGCCCACGATCCCGATTCGTAGGCCGGAACGCGTAGCTGTTCCAATAATGCAATTTGGAAATGTGTATTCTTGCCGGAACCTGTACGCGCTTCGGAATACGCTCACCACAAACAACGTGCTATACAGGATATGTTGACTTTCACAACTCGACGAGTTTTGATTGAAAAGACATTCTGCACTGGCAAAAAACTTTGCCTTTCTGAAGCAACGGATTTCATAACGTACGACAAAAATAGTGATGCGTCAGTTGTCAGGGAAAATGTGTTGCCGAGACTGCTATCAGAACTTGGGTTGCTTCTGGACGCATCACAGGTATGTCCTATGGATGCCTTGTTTTTGGAGACTACTGAAGGTAGGGCTTTTGATGTATCGCAAGACGAGAGGGTTCGCGAAACCATTCGGCATGGCAATTGCAAGTACACTTGAATTTTCATTGGGAAGTTGCCTACAAAGTACTGCGGCGTAACTTCACGAACGCCACACTTCAATCAAACTTGATCCCCGCCCGCTGAATCACCACCAGCCACTTATCCCGCTCCGCCCGCACAAACGCCGCAAATTCACGCGAAGCGTTGCCGACAGGTTCACTGCCTAGTGCGATCAATCGATCCTGTGTATCCGGCGTGCGCAGGGCATTGACGATATCGCCATGCAAGCGCGCGACGATACCGGCCGGCGTGCGCGCGGGGGCTAGCCAGCCGAACCAGCCGATAACCTCAAAGCCGGGGAAGCCCAGCTCGGCGACGGTGGGCAATTCCGGCGCCACACGCGAGCGTTGTGCGCTGGTGATCGCCAACCCGCGCACCTTGCCGGCCTTGATCTGCGGGCCCGCCACCAGCGCGAGGCTGAACATGGCTTGCACCTGCCCGCCGATCACGTCGGTCAGCGCGGGGCCACCACCCTTATAGGGAACGTGCGTCACGGGCTTGCCAGATACGTTCCTGAACAGCTCCACCGCCAAATGCCCGGTTGAACCGTTGCCTGCTGACGCAGAATTCACAGGCTTGGCTGTGCCCAAGGCGATCAGCTCCTTTACCGAGGTTGCCGTCACCGACGGATGCACGATCAGAATGTTCGGCGCCGAGATGCCGTGAGTTATGGCGGCGAAATCCTTCACCGGATCGAAGCGCACCTCGCGATACAAGCTCTGGTTGATCGCCACACCCGCCGCCGCCAGCACCACGGTATAGCCGTCGGGCGCCGCGCGCGCAGCCGTTTCATAGGCGATGTTGCCGTTGGCGCCGGGGCGGTTGTCGATCACTACGGTCTGTCCGAGTGATGCCGTCATGCGCGGCGCCACCATCCGTTCCAGTATGTCGGCTGGGCCACCGGGTGGGACAGCGACGATCATGCGGATGGGTTTGGTGGGGAAATTTCCACTCTGCGCGTGCACTGCGCCGCACACAAAGCCCGCCAGCACCGCTACTGCAATGGCACGCGCGCCATTTTGATGACTTTTGCCCACTTGGCTTTTTCCTCTTTGATGTTCGCGGCAAAAGCCTGCGGGGTGGTGGCTTCCGGCTCCATGCCGAGGCCGACAAATTTGTCGTAAAAATCCGGGCGCTTCAGCATCGCGGCAATTTCGCCGTGCAGCCGGTTGATGATCGCGGCTGGCGTGCCCACGGTGGTAAACAAACCATACCAGCTCATCCTCTGATAGCCGGGCAGGGATTCACCGATGGTGGGCACGTCCGGCATGGACTTCACGCGCATCGCACCGGTCACGCCCAGCGCGCGCAGCTTGCCGGAGCGAATATGCGTTTGCGCCGCCGAGAAACCGGTGATCAGCATCTGCACCTGCCCGCCCATGGTTTCGGTGAGCGCCGGCCCAGCGCCCTTGTACGGCACGTGCATCATCTCCACGCCCGCCGTGAACTTGAGCAGCTCCGTGGCGAGGTGTGCGGTTGAGCCGATGCCCGACGAAGCAAAATTAATCGCGCCCGGCTTGGCACGTGCCAACGCCAGCAACTCGTTCACCGAATGTGCGGGCACCGACGGATGCACCATCAGCACCAGTTGTGCGCCACCGATGCGGCTGACCGGCGCGATATCGCGCTCGGTGTCATACACCATTTTTTTATAAAGGCCCGGCGAAATCGCGATCTCGCCATTGGAGGCGACGAACAACGTGTACCCATCCGGCGCAGATTTCAACATCAGCTGGCCGGCGACTGCGCCCGCCGCACCGGGCCGGTTGTCGATCACCACCGGCTGCGACAAGGTCTCGAACAAATGCTGGCCCACCAAACGTGCAATCAAATCCGTCGGCCCGCCAGGCGGAAAACCGATGATCACGCGCAGCGGGCGCGCAGGGTAATTCTGCGCTTGCGCGAACGCTGGCGCCGCCAGCAGAATGGCGCTGCCAAGCACAACATAAGTAATTGTTTTTATTGATATTTTTATCATCACACAATTTCCGGCGCTACGCGCTTTTTACCGTACGCTTCACGCGATCGACATTGCTCACGGCTTCTTTGATCGACGCCAGCATACACAACGCCCCGACTTGGCACACACATACGCCTCCTGCTCCGTCACAGTACCACCGACCTTGCCGTACTGCTTGGTGTTCAGCGGCATAACTTGCCGCCCGGAACCGGCCCGACAGGAACAAAATATTCCCCGCCTGCACCGCCGAGGTGCGATTCGGGCTCTGGCATGGCTGCGTGGGCGAAATTTCCAGGTCCGTCTGCACCCATTTGGTTTCAATTTTGCCGGCTTTGCTCACGGCGCAATTTCCTTCGAATGCGATTGCAATAACCTTATCACATCGTGCCATCGCGAATGCTAAGATCATCGCACCGATAATTCATGCACAAGTTTCATTGAGGAAATTGCGATGTCCGCCGAACCCACCACCCGCCCGCCACTACCGCCCTTCACCCGCGACACTGCGACACAAAAAATCCGCATGGCCGAAGATGGCTGGAATTCACGCGATCCGCAGCGCGTGTCACTCGTCTATACGCCAGACAGCGTATGGCGCATGGCAAGACGGCTGCGCTGCTGGCTGCGGCGGCCGAGATGGAGGTAATCCTGATGGCTACGGGCGTCGGCGGTCACTCGCTGCAGGATGTGATGCACGAAACGCAGCAGACCACAATCAA
>SYEN01000338.1 GCA_005800795.1 Burkholderiales bacterium
CTGCCGGTATCGAGCGCCTCCAACGTGTATGCCGGTTACCTGCCGCCGAGCCTGAAGCAGGTGGCGGATCGATTGGCCACGCACGATGCGCTGTTATGCGTGGGCGGGCGTGGCTTGCGCAATACGCTGTATGCGGAAGCCTCCCTGCCGCAGAAAAAAGCATGGCTGGGCCACGAGTCATCCGCGCAAGCGCCAGGGGGTGAGGAGGGGGACTACACCCTGGCGACGGTCACCAATCTCAAGCCGTCGCTGGCATCGATCGCGGCAGCGCTGCGCAAACGCAAAACCAGCAACAAGCCCGCGCGGGTCGCACTGGATTTGCCTGCGCGCAACGCCCGCGTGCTGCACCCTACCCTCGCCATCCACGCACTGCTGAGGCAGTACGCCAACGCAATCTGGGCGGATGAGGCCGGTCTGTCCACTTCCGATGTGCGGCAGTGGATGAATCTCAAGGCGGGCGAATACCTGATCAACGGCAGCGGCGGCATCGGCTGGGGTTTGGCCGGTTCTGTCGGCGCTGCCATCGCGCAACTGAAGAGCAAAACCGCCAAACAAGTCGTCGCGGTCATCGGCGACGGTTCGGCGCTGTATGCCTCCGAGGCGTTGTGGACAGCCGGGCATCACGGCACAAATATTTTACTGGTGATTCTGTCGAACCGGCGCTATGCCACGTTAAACGCGGCGGCAACGCGGCTGGCGGGCGGGCCGCTAAAGTCCTTCACCATTGAGCCGCCGGTGATCGATTTCAGCGGATTGGCGAAGCTTTATGACTGGCGCTACGTATCAGTGAGTAGCGACACGCAAATGAGCAGCGCGCTGGCAAAACTGGGCAACCCGCTAAAGCGCAACACGCTGCTGGAACTGCATCTCGATGCAAACGTGCAGCCGGTGACCGCGTCACGGCATTTTTAGCTCACCAGCGCGTGCCAGCGGGGGCTCAAAGCGCTCCACCGCATGCGCCAGCCGTTCGATGTCCCGACCGCTCATGCCTTCGTGCGCGGGCAGGTATACCAGCGTGCTGAAAATCCACGCGGCTTCAGTGGCTGGCTCTGCGCCCGCTGGTGCTGCAATCACACCCGGGCTCTACGCGCTGATCGCCGCGTCAAATCCATGCTGCGCAAGATGATCGATCAACGCTTTGCGCCGTTCATGCACGACGGGAAATATCCAGTGTCTGTGTGCCAGCGCACCAGCGCCTACGCAACGCGCGCCGAGCAAACCCTGCAACTGACGCGCGCGTTCGATACGGCGCACTGCGCTGGTCTGTTCGCCTTGCCTGAGACGCTTTAGCAGCAACCGCATCAGCGGCGCCGGCGGCCGACGGCGTATTTTCTTAAAAAACGCCCCGCCCGCGAAGCCACGCGCGGCGCTCGACACCAACGGTTCGTGGGTGCCGCCGAACAAGCGGCACAACCATGCCAGCGCGCCGAACACGTATTGATTGCCAAACGGCGCCAGTAACGCGTATTTCAACAACCGCAAGAAATACACGCTGCGCGATTGCAGCGGCCAATGCGCCATGTGCTCACGCACCCGGTCACGCAATGCCGCATCGCGAAAACCCAGTACGGCACCACCCAACGCCGTAGCTGGCTTCACCGGGCCGAAGCTGAACAGGCGCACATCGGCCAGCGGCTCGCCACGCCACGCGTCACCCGTATAGCCTTGGGCGCAGTCCTCAATCAGCAAATATTTGTTTTTATTACAGAATTCTGAAATCCCTTGCACCGGCATACGGCTGCCGAACAGGTGCGCCACCAGTACCGCGCGCGTGCGCGGCGAACGCGCGCATTCGAGCGCGGCAGGCGACACGGCCAACGTGGTCATATCGAGATCAACCGGCACCGGCACCAGCCCATGGGCTTCGATGATGCGCGGCATATCGGCGATGTTTACCGCCGAAATCAGGATTTCGCTGCCCGGCGGCAACGCCAGCACGGCGAGCAAGGCATCGAAACCGCTGCGCACCGACAGGCAGGCGAGATTGGCCTGTTCGTCCCAAACGCTTTCTATGGCAGCGCACGGCTTTGCTGCATCGCCCGGCAACAGGCAGGCGAGCATTCCGCTTGCAAGATCAGCCGGGCCGATATCGATGCGTTTGCGGGGAATCATCGCTATGCACGCGATGCCGCCGATCCGCTACATCACTGCGGCGGTGTCCAGTCCGGCGGCTGGGTCTTCACAAAAGCCGGCCGTGCCGCGATGCCGGCATGCCACGCCTTCAACTTCGGCGACGTCGCGCGCCAGTCATGCGGATAACGGAAATCGACGTATTGCAGCGCGACCCCCATGATCAAATCCGCCAGGCTAAAGCGATTGCCCACGAGGAACTCGCCACCCTTGAAGCTCGATTCGCCCAGCGCGATGGCGCGGCGCACACGTGCCGCTTCGCGTTCCATTTTGTCCTGCAACTGGTGCTCTGCAGGACGGCGTGTTTCAAAAATACGCTGAATCGCGGCATCAATGATGCCGTTGCCCAGCGCCTGCCAGCGCTGCGCCTCCCAATAGCCCACCGGGTCGCGCGGCGTGAAGGAACGGCCATCGACGTGATCGAGAAAATGCACGATCAGCACCGATTCAAAAATGTAATCGTTGGGCGCGATTTCCAGCGCGGGCACTTTCGACAGCGGATTTTTTTCAATGATCGGACTGTTGTCGGCCCACGGATCCTCGATCACAAATTCCACCGGCAAGGCTTTTTCTTCGATCAACACGCGCGCCTTGCGCACATACGGCGATGTCAACGATCCAAACAGCTTCATAACACTCTCCTGATTCCGGGATAAACCGGATTGACGATAAAGCACTATTCTACTCCTGCGCGCATCGGAGGGCGGCCTGCGCGGCGGACGCGCTTTCAGTGCGCACGAAATTTCGCTACGATTGCGCCATCACATGCCACGCGCCAAGCCCCAATCGAGGATCACACCATGATTACCGTAACCCGCATCGGAAAACATCTCGGCGCCGAAATTTCGGGTGTCGATTTGTCACAGCCGCTCGACGACAACACCTTTGCCCAGATCGCCAACGCATTCTTCGACAATGAAGTGGCTTTTTTCCGCAACCAACACCTCACGCCAGCGCAACAAATCGCCTTCACCCGCCGCTTTGGTACGCTGGAAGCCCACGTGCGCAAGGAAAGCCGTCTCGGCGGTCACGATGAAATTTTCGTGTTGTCGAACAAACTCGATGCAAACGGAAAAGCCATCGGCGCACAGGATGCCGGGCGCTTCTGGCACAGCGATCTGTCGTACAAGCGCCAACCGAGCATGCTGTCTGCGCTGTATGCGGTGGAAGTCCCGGTAAAAGACGGTGTGGCGCTGGGCAACACGTATTTCGCCAGCAGCACGGCCGCCTACGCCGCACTGCCGGAAGCGACGAAGCAACGCGTCGATTCACTGCGCAATGTGCACAGCTACCGCGAATACCGTCTCAAGAACTACGCTGCGCAGCAGGGCGAGGAACAGCGGGGTATTCGCACCGTACAGGAACACGCGCCGACGCCAGAACAACTCGCCAGCGTGCCCGATACCGAAATGAACGTGGTACGCGTACACCCGGTCACAAAACGTAAAGGGCTTTTCATCAACGAAGGCCATACCGCTTATCTCACCGGCATCTCACGCGCCGAAAGCGATGCTGAACTGGCGAGTCTCTACGCCCACATCATCCAACCCGAATTTATCTACGGCCATAGCTGGCGCGTGG
Source organism: Burkholderiales bacterium (assembly GCA_005800795.1). Lineage (GTDB taxonomy): Bacteria > Pseudomonadota > Gammaproteobacteria > Burkholderiales > SG8-41 > UBA5216. Next base: position 3,712 of record SYEN01000338.1, read on the forward strand.
GCGATCTATTGATGTGGGACAACATCGCCGTGCAACACAAGGCAACGTTTGACTACGACCCGCTGCCACGGCTGATGTACCGCACCACGGTACGCGGGCCGGTGGTTATGTAACTATCTGTTTTAAAAGGACTTTTTTATGACGACTGCCAGCGGGCTCATCACCGTTCGCCTCGGCCCCACCCGCCCGGAATACGAGGCGGAGTTCAACGACTGGTACGATCTGGAGCACGTGCCGCAACTCACCGCGCTGCCCGGCTTCGTGCGCACGCGGCGCTACCTGTGTGAAACAGCCGACATCCGCTATCTCGCGTGGTACGAAACCACCGATGACACCATCGAAGCTGGAGCCGATTTTCAGCACATCGTGAAAAATCCGACACCGTGGTCGGTGCGCATCCGCAAGCTTTACGAAAACAATCGCGAGCGCATGAATTTCAAACTCATGTGCGATGTAGCCAACGCCAGCGCGACACTGCCTGGCGGCGGCGCGCCGTGGATGTACATCGTGCACACCGATATTCCCGATCACATCGTCGGCGAATACAACGAGTGGTACGACAAGGAACATCTGCCGCGCTGCGCCAACATCCCCGGCGTGCTGCGCGCCCGGCGTTATACGTCTGTGGCGTGCACTTCCGGCAACGTGGGGCCAAAATACCTGACCGCCTACGACCTCACCGGCGCTGAGGTGTGGGAAAGCCCTGCCGCGCAAGTGGCACGCAAGACACCATGGACGGAGAAAATGCGCTCGCTGTTTTCGAATACGCGGCGCGCGTTGTACTGGATGGTGGCGGCGAATGTGGAGCATGAGCAGGCGTTGAAGATGCCGAGGGTTAGTGTCGTATGAAGCGCCTTCCCGGTATCCACAAGCCCGAATATTCAATCCCGTCGTTCCCGCATAGGCGGGAACCCATAGGAAGTGCCCTATGGCGCAGTGTTATGGATTCCCGCCTACGCGGGAATGATGGGAAAGGTTTTTCAATCTTCACAGTACAAGGTGGTCTATGAACACACCAGCCGACCTCATCCTCACCCGGATCGAAAGCCGGGGCGACGCGGGCAACATCGCCTGGCTCACCATCAACAATCCCTCCCGCCGCAACGCCCTGGGTATGGCGGGCAAGCGCGCGATTGCCGCAACCTTCAACCGCCTCGCGCAGGACGACAAACTGCGCGCCGCCGTGATCACCGGCGCGGGCGACAAATCGTTCGTTGCCGGCGCCGACATCCACGAAATGAAGGACCTCACGCTCGAAGAAGCGGAAGTCGAACACACGCTCACGCATACCGCCAATTCAGCCATTCGCAATTTTCCGGTGCCGGTGATCGCGCGCGTCAATGGGTATTGTTTGGGCTTCGGCATGGAGCTCGCGGCCGCCTGCGATCTGCGCGTCGGTGTGGACACCGCCAAATTCGGCATGCCTGAAGTGCGCGTTGGTATTCCGTCCGGTATGGAGGCGGTGTTGCTGCCCAAGTTGATCGGCTGGGGCAAGGCCGCCGAGTTGGTCTACACCGGAGACATCATCGACGCAGCCGAAGCCTATCGCATCGGCTTTTTGCAAAAACTCGTGCCCGCCGCCGAACTCGATGCCGCCGTGGAACAATGGATTGCCTCGCTGCTGCTCGGTGGCAAGCGCGTGATGCGTCTGCAAAAAACGCTGTTGGGCGATTGGGAGCGCATGTCCGTCACCGACGGCATCTGGGCTGGTATCCGCGCCTGTGTCGAATCGCGCCGCACCGATGAACCGAAACGCATGATGGAAGCCTTCATCAACCGCAAGTCGCTCAATAACGCCCGGGCGGGCGCTTTGGCGGGCGTCGCGGCGCGTGCGAGCGCGCCGGACCAGCAGGTTACATGTACGGTGGCAGAAGTCCGTCATTTACTTGCTGCCCCAAGCCGGAACGCATTCTGCGCAGGAGGGAGGCAGTTGCAGCGCTGTGTTCTTCAGTGTTAGTGCTTGAGCAAATTCGCGTCC
>SYEN01000339.1 GCA_005800795.1 Burkholderiales bacterium
ATAGCCCAAATCCTTTGTGAGCGTTTCATGGATCACGCGAAACGTATGGCCTTTGTCGTGATTGACAAGGTTGCGCACGTTTTCGAGAAGAAAAACTCGTGGCCGATGATGCGCAATGATCCTTGCCACGTCGAAAAAGAGTGTGCCTTGCGCTTCGCAGGCGAAGCCATGAGGCCGATTGAGCGCGTTCTTTTTTGATACTCCCGCAATGGAGAACGGTTGGCACGGAAATCACGCCAGCAAAACGTCGTGAGAAGGAATTTCTTCTCCCCTGACCTGCGTGATGTCTCCCGCTATTACATGTTCGTCATGCGGAAAGTTTGCGCGATAGGTTACCTGCGAATGACGATCCCATTCGCAGGTAAAAATACATTTGCCCCCCAGCGGTTCAAAACCGCGTCTCAGACCGCCAATCCCCGCAAAAAGATCGACAAAGGTAAAAGCTCCGGCATCACTACCCGCGGACGAGCGGGAAAGCGACTTGAGCATTTCCAGGACAGCTTTGCGGGGTTTGCTTTCACCGCTTTCAAAGCGGTAGATTTGGCGTTCGGTGTAGCCGAGACGTGACGCGGCATCGAGTACGGAGAGTCAGGCCTGTTCCCTCAATTGGGCAAAGTCGTTCATTATCGGCCTTAGTCTACCGCTGGGAGATTTTCTGACATTTTGTCAGAAGCTGCTGAACAAAGCAATTAAACATGTAATAATATACAGTAGTCGCTTTGGACCTGCCAAATATCTGTTTTGTAGACATTAAATTCAGGAATCGCACCATGACCCTCACCCTCTGCTACGCCCCGCAAACCTGCGCCACCGTGCCCTTCATCACGCTAACCGAAGCCGGCGCGGATTTCGAGGTGATGAATCTCAACTCGCGCACCGGGCAACTGCGTTCGCCCGAATTTTTGAGATTGAACCCCAAGCACAAGGTGCCGGTGCTGATCATTGATGGTGAGGCGTTGACTGAAAATCTGGCGATACAAGTGTGGATCGCGCGCCGCCATCCCGCAGCGAAGCTGTTGCCGCAAGACCCGATGCAGGAAATCAAGGCGATTTCGCTAATGTCGTTTTTCGGCTCGGGCATTCATCCGCATTTGACGCCCAACGCGCGGCCGGAAAACTATTGCGATCTGCCGGGCTCTGCCGAAAACGTGAAGAAGGTCGGCAACAAGCTGCTGTTCGAGGATTTCGCCGTGGTGGAAAAAATGCTGGAAGGGCGCGAGTGGTTCTTTGATCACTTCACCGCGCCGGACGCGTATTTCTTCTGGTGTTTCCGGCGTGCGATCTCGTTCAAACTCGATCTGTCGCAATTCAAGAACTGCCATGCGCATCTCTTGCGTATGCAACAACGCGCCAGCGCACAAAAACTGGCGGCGCATGAGAAACAGGTGATGGAAGAGTTTGCGAAGGCGGCCTGACCGATCGCTTATCGGCCGCTAACCCGGCAACAGCACGAATTCGCCCAGCGCCACCGCATGGCCATTGATCACCACCTCTACCCGATGCACGCCGGGATAGTGCTTGCGCGTGGTCAAATCCTTCAGTGACAGGCGCTTGCTGAACGATTCGACTGACTTTGCCGCGAGCGTGATCTGCCGCAGCGTGAAAACCTTGAAGCGGGTCTTGCCGTTGGCCTTGACGTAATGCACGCGCAAATCGATCAGCAAATCCTGGGCACGCGCCGCCGCGCTGGTCACATCAAATGAAATCGTCATGCTGGCGCCCGGCTTCACGCGCGCGGGCGACACGCGGGCGTTTTTCACCGCGGCGTTCGCTGACTTGCCGAAGCCCAGCACGCGCAACGCGCCCGCCTCGCCGCGTTTCACCGCCGAACGCAGCGCGTGGCGGATGATCCATTGCCGCTCACAGCTGGCATTCCTCAACCAGCGCTCTGCCGTGGCAAACAGTAAGTCGGGATGATCCTTGCCGATGTCGTTGAGGTTGTTCGCCACCGAACGCCGCACGTACAGCGCCGGATCGTCCTTCAGCAGTTCCAGCAGCGCCAGCACCGGCCGCGGATCGCGCTGAAACGCACGTAAACGCGGCGCCCACGGCAGGCGCGGACGCGTGCCTTCGGATACCAGCCGGCGCACGTGTTCGCTCGGATCAGCTGCCCATCGCTCCAGCGTCTTAATCGTAAGTATCTGATTTAATTCAATAAATTTTCGTATACTGATTTCGGCCGTAAAGCGCTGGGTGAGCGCGTGTTGCGCGCGCATCGACAAGTCAAAGTGTTCCAGCCCATGCTTCGCCACGTACAGTGTGTGCGGCAGAAACAGGAATGAAGCCAATGGGTTCTTTTTAGGCAAACCCGCGGGCTGATCGATGGAGACCAGCAAAATCTTCATCGCGCGCGGATAACCAGCCGGCAGATGCACGTGCAGGGCATCAGCGATACGGTGTCCGCGTTGCATGAGCGCCAGCGCGTCGTAGCCGTCCAGTGCGTCTTTCAAAAACGCCTTCACATCAAATCCGGCATGCACCGCCTGAATCATGCGCGCGATGGCCTGCGGAATTTCCGCGCCGTAGTGATTTTTCAGCGGCTCCGCCACAGCCGGTGATTACTGCTGCTGCACGCGAATATTGGCGTTGCGGATTACGCGCGTCCACTTGTCGCGCTCCTCCGCGATGTGCTTGCGAAATTCCTCCGGCGTGCTGGTGGCGGCATCCGAGCCGTCTGCGAGCAGGCGCTTCACCACCTCGGCGTGATTCATCGACGCGGCCACACCACGCGACAGCCGCTCGATGATCCAAGGCGGTGTATTGAGCGGCGCGAGCAGCCCGTACCAATTGACCACGACCACGCCGGGGACGCCGGCTTCGACGATCGTCGGCAACTCCGGCACCACGGGGGAACGTTTGGGCAAGGTCACCGCCAGTGCGCGCAGCTTGCCGCTGCGGATCAGCGGCAGCGACGACACAATCGCGGGAAACGACATTTCGATCTGGCCGGCCAGCATGTCGGTGTAGGCTGGACTGATGCCTTTGTACGGCACATGCGTCATGCGCGTGCCCGTCGCTGCGCTGAAAAGTTCGGCGCTCAGATGAATCGGACTGCCGATCCCCGACGAGGCGTAATTGATCTTGCCCGGATTCGCCTTAAGGTGCTGCACCAGCTCGACGATGTTACGCGCGGGCACCGAGGGGATCACCACCGCCACGTACCCCTGCGCGCTGATTTGCGACACCGGCGCGAAATCGCGCAGCACATCAAAGCGCGCCTTGTAGAGCACCGGGAAAATCACCGAGGTCGCGCTGATGATCAGCAGGTTGTGCCCATCCGGCGCGGAACCTGCCGCGATTTCCATGGCGATGTTGCCACCGGCACCGGGGCGGTTGTCGATCACCACGGTTTGGCCGAGGTTCTCGCCGAGCTTTTGCGCCATCGCCCGCGAGATGGTATCCATGCCGCCGCCGGGCGCAATGCTCACCACGGCACGCAGCGGGCGGGTCGGAAACGCCGGCGATTGCGCCAACGCGGGCCATGCCACGATCCCCGCCATGGCTGCGGTAACCAAGCGTGCAGTCAGACCCATACAGCAGCTCCCGAAATCAAATCGTACGCAATACGCGGGGGAAAAACAGATGCAGCAACACGCCGCGCCCCGTCAGAAAGCCCATCACCGCCAGCCACAAACCGGCGTTGCCGATCAGCGGCAGCAGTGTGTGGAGCAACATCAAAAATATCATGAATGATGCAATCATGGTGTTGCGCATGATGCGCGTACGCGTGGCGGCGAGGTACACGCCGTCGTAGGTGTATGCCCATACCGAAGCCAGCGGCATCAGTACCGGCCACCATAAATAATTCGCCGCTGCCGCGCGCACCTCGGGAATGCTGGTCATCAGCGCGATGATGGCATGGCCGGCCACGGCGTAAATTACGATGTTGATCAACGCCATCACGCCCGCCCACAGGAACACGATGCGCCGGTCATGCAGGAACGCTGCCCGGTCGCGTCGTCCCACCGATTCACCGAGGATGGTTTCAGCCGCGTGCGCCACCCCGTCGAGCGCAAACGAGGTAAAAATCAGGAAATGATGCAACACCTGATTGGCCGCCAGTTGCACATCGCCAAGCTCGGCGCTTTTTGCCATGAAAAACCCCAGCACCGACACTACACAGATGGTGCGCAACACGATATCGCTGTTGATCGCCACCATGCGTTTGAGTTGTACCGGGTCGAGCAGTTTCGACGACTTGCCGCTGGTGTTGTCGCGCGGCAGTTCACGCAACGTGCGCCACACGCCATACAAGCCCCACAAGAGTCCGGCAATTTCCGCAATCAGCGAGGCTGCCGCTACACCGGGTACCCCCCACTCGAACACAAACACGAACAGCAGCGCCAGCACAATGTTCACCACATTGACGAACACTTGGATCATCAGCGGCAGTTTGACGTTGCGCAGGCCGTAAAACCAGCCAAAGATGGCGTAGGTGCCCAGCACCGCCGGCATCGACCACACACGTATCAGAAAGTACTCGCGCGCGTAACGCTCGACCTCGGCACTGGCATTGATGACCCAGAACGCGAAAGCAACTATCGGCAATTGCAGCGCCACAATAACGCCGCCGATCACGCCCGCGAGCAGCAACGCGCGCGCGATCATGGCACGCACCTCCGCGTGCTCACCGGCGCCGCGCGCCTGCGCCGTCGGCCCGGTGGTGCCCATGCGCAGGCAATTGAACAAGTGGTAGATGTAGTTGAACAACATCGCGCCGATGGCCACCGCGCCGATGTAGTAGGGCTCCGGCAAATGGCCGACCACGGCGGTATCCACCGCGCCCAACAGCGGCACGGTGACATTGGCCACGATGATCGGCCACGCCAGTGTCCATACCTGGCGGTGGGTGGTGACGGGCGTAGCGGCGCTCATAAAAATATCAATAAAAACAATTACTTATAAGTCATCAAATAGCGGCAATGCCTGCGGCCGTGGCGCTCGTGGCTGCCTGGGCGTGGCGGGCCCCGCCAACACCGTACCCGGCTTGCTCAGCGCACCCACGCGTACGCCGAGCAGGCGGATACGCCGGTCGAGCGGCACGCGCTTCAGGCACTCGCCTGCCGCACGGCGAATGACAGCAGCGTCGCCCGTGGGCGCGTCAATGGTTTGGTCGCGCGTGACGGTTTTGAAATTGTCGTAGCGCAGCTTTAAACCGATGGTCTTGCCGACCACGCCTTTGCGCTTCAAGTCTTCTGCCACGCGCACGCACAAGTTGGTGAAAATGGCCGACAATTTCTCGCGGTCGCGCACCGCGTGCAAATCGTCTTCAAAGGTGGTTTCGCGGCTGATGGATTTGGGTTCGCTAAACGTTTTCACCACGCGCTCATCGCGCCCGTGCGCCGCGTCCAGCATCCACGCGCCGTAGTTCCTGCCAAAGTGTTCCACCAGAAAAGCGGGATTGCTGCGGGCGAGTTCGCCAACGCTGTGAATGCCCAATGCGTCCAGTTTCGCCGCCGCCTTCGGGCCGATGCCGTTGATCTTGCGCGCGGGCAACGGCCAGATACGCTCGGGAATATCTTCCATACCGAGCACCGTGATGCCGCCGGGCTTGTGCAGATCAGAGGCGATTTTCGACAACAGCTTGTTGGGCGTGACACCGATGGAGCACGATAGCCCTGTGGCTTCATGCACCGCTGTTTGCAATTGCAACGCCACTTCGCGGGCGCGCGGCCATGCGCCATCGCCCACGAGCCCGGTGAGATCGATATAAATCTCGTCGATACCGCGATCTTCCACCAGCGGCGCGATGGCGCGCACCGCCTGTTTGAACAAGCGTGAAAAATGCC
>SYEN01000340.1 GCA_005800795.1 Burkholderiales bacterium
ATGATGAAAGCGCCCGGCGCTCGACCAGCCGTACGACCCGGCGAAGATCGCGCTGTTGCCGTGTTGCTTGGTCACGCGCTTTAACTCGGCGGCGACAAGATCGAGCGCTTCTTTCCACGACACGTTGACGAAGGGATCGGCGCCGCGTTTACGGCGTGATGCCGGACTCGTGCCCTGCTCCAAATAACTCTTGCGCACTACCGGATGGCGCACGCGCATCGGGCCTTGCACCGCGCCGGGGATTGAGTTGCCGATGGGCGAAGGATCAGGATCACGCTCGAAGGGCGTTACCCCGGTGACCACGCCATCCTTGACGGCGATATCGTAAACGCCCCAGTGTGTAGACGTAAGCATATGTTTTTATATGGAAATTTCGGTGGGAATGATTTGTTGCAGCGCGGTCGGCCCTGACCCGGATACGAGGAAAGCGTGAAGGGCGTTCAAGCAAGTATAACGTTGCGTGCCCGCCTGCGTGCAAGCGCGCATGGACGCTGCCCCAACAGGGTGCTAACCTTTCGCCGCAACTTCGTACATGAGGTTTTGCGCGCACGTGACGATTGGTGCGAATGGCAGACAGGTTTGGCAGGGTGTTTCGTTAGCAGGCCCGGTTCGACGTGTCCCGGGCTGACCATCGTAGCTGTTCCTATTTCAACGGAGGTGCAGGATGAGCGGCGTAACCGATCGCAGTGGCAATAAGGGTTGCAACCCAAAAAACTGTAAGCCGCGCTGGCATCGAAGTTTGATGGCTTTAGCCGTGATTGCAGCCGGCGGTTACGCAGCCACCGTTGCTGCGCAGAATTATCCCGTTAAACCCGTACGCTATGTTGTCCCATTTGCGGCGGGCACTGGCAATGATATTGTGGGCCGTTTGATTACTGACCGGTTGACACGCATGTGGGGCCAGCAGGTCATTGTAGACAATCGTGGCGGTGCTTCGGGTATGATCGGCGCGGCATTTGTCGCCAAGTCGCCGCCCGACGGCTATACCTTGCTCCATTGCAATATCGCGCCGAATGCAATTTCCATTTCCCTGATCGACAAGATTCCGTATCAGCACAGCGACTTTGCGCCGATCACGCGCATCGGCATGCCACCCAACGTGATCGCGGTGCACCCTTCCGTACCGTTCAGAAACATCAAGGACCTGATTGGCTACGCCAGGGCGAACCCCGGCAAGCTGAGTTACGCCGCCAGCACGCCCGGCACCTCACCGCACTTGACGATGGAGTTGCTCAAGCTACGCATGAAATTCGACATCGTGCACATCAGCTACAAGAATGCGTCGCAGGCCACCAGCGACGTTATCGCTGGGCAACTGCCGGTCAATATCACTAACCTTCCGTTTCTGGTGGCCCCAATTCAGGCCGGACAATTGCGCGCGCTGGGGGTTGCCAGCGCCAAACGCCATGCGCTGTTGCCGGATGTGCCGACAATGCAGGAAACCGGTGTGCCTGATTTTGAGGTCAATTCGTGGTATGGCGTGTGTGCGCCGGCGGGCACGCCCGTGCCTTTGCTGGATAAGTTGAATGCGGATATCCACGCGGCCATGCGTGTTCCCGAGGTGGAAAAGCGCCTGCAAGAACTTGGGATGCCGGGAGCGCCAACCACGCGCGACGAATTTGACAAATTCATGCGAGCCGAAATCGCGCGGTGGGCGCAGGTCATCCGCGACGCGAAAATTCCCAAGCAGTAGTGGCTGGGTGCGCAACAAACCAGGGTGTCATTCCCGCGAAAGTGGGAATCCCCTACAGGGTTCCATAGGCTGCTGCGGTAGGGTGTCCTACCTGCGCAGGAACGATCGTGCGGGCTACGTTACCGTGTCGGCTTTTTTGGAAGGGTCTACGTAAGTATTTGTTTTAATTGAATATTTTACGTAGGCGCGCCCACCTTAAAACTGGCCTTATCTTGATCGTCGAGTTGCGCGATCAAGCCCGTTTCCCATGCGAGGTATTGCCGCATGGCGTCGCGGTTACCTAGATGCCGGTCGTGCACAAAAAACAGATAATCGATGCACGCGCTGTCCGGTGGAGAAGCGGGGGAGGCGTCAAGTGCGTAGCCGGCGCTGGTCCAGGTGGCGAGGCCCCCTTCGAGCAATTTCACTTGAGTGATGCCGGCTTCGCGCAGATCAATCGCGGCAGCGTGTGCGGCCTCGGTGTCGCGCGTAATCAAAATCACGTTCTTCGCGCCCGCTGCATCGGCCACCAGACGTGGGCGTATGCTCCAACGGCTACCGGGCACATGCTGCTTGCGGTAACTCATGCTCGGGCCAAGATAAAACGCACTGCAGGTGCCCGCGGTCAGTTGCTGTTTTAGATCGGCAGCGGAAATTTTTTCCACGGCGGGCAGTTCGGCCGTTGTGGGAGCGGGCACTTTCAGAACGCTGCTGACGCCACCTTCGAGCACATAAACATCACAGCCGAGTTGCTTCAGCCATGCGGCCACCACCGGCGCGCGCACACCTTCACTATCCACCAGTACGATGCGCGCATTGCGCACGCCCACCCACGCATCGGTGGCTTGCACCAGTTGCCCGCCGGGCGCATGCAGTGCGCCGGGGATCGACCCGGTGGCGAATTCCTCATGCGTACGCACGTCGAGGACGGACAACGAGCGGCTGCTGTCAGCCAGCCAGCCTTCGACTTGTTTTGCGTTGACCGTTTGAACCTTGAAGCGCGCCAGCAGTTTTTGTGCGTTGGCCTGCTGGGCAGGCAGCGTATCGGTATTGATTTTTTCGGGATATTTGCGCGTGGCGCCACGCTCCAGTTCAAAGTCGGCCAGCACCCAGCCCTGCGTGCCGTTTTCGAGTGCGTAGACCGGATTTTCGAGGCCGAAACTCAGCTGTGTCTGCGCTCCCATTATCGAGCGCGTGCGCCCGGCACAGTTGACGATTATTTTGGTTTTTGGATTCTTGACGATCTCGCGTATGCGTAGCGGCAATTCCGCATTGGGGCAGCAGATGCCGCCGGGGATGTTCATCGTGTTGTACTCGGCGTACGGGCGGCCATCAACAATTACGAAATCCTCATTGTTCTTTTGCATCTGCGCGAGCTGCGTGACGGTGATGTGTGGCGTGCCGTAGACGTGTTCGACCAGTTCGCCAAAGAGCTTGCTCGGTACATTCACGCCCTTGAAAATCGCATAACCTGCCGCTGCCCACGCCGGATTGCCGCCCGCCAGCACCGACACGTCGGTATAGCCGATGGCGTTCAGCCGCGCAGCCGCCTTTTGTGCCACGCCATCGCCGTCGTCACACAGCACGATGCGCGCACTTCGGCGGGGTACCAGCTGGGTGATGCCGATCTCGAGTCTGCTGTAGGGCAAAGGTGTCGCGAATAGCAGATGCCCCTCGCCGAACTGGCCTTCTTCGCGCACGTCCAGCAGCGCGAGTTCGGCGCCGTCGTGCAGGAGGTTCTTGAGATCGCGGGGGGCGATAGTGCGAGCGGTACGGGTGGTCATGGCGAATTTCCGTGGGGTAGGGTGAGGCGATGGGGCGGTGTGAAGAAAGATTATAGCGCCCGCGCGCGGCGCACCAGCAGTAAGTGCCGGGAGAGAATGTATCGTAAGTATCTGTTTTTATTGATCTTATTTTTCATGCATGAAAATTCCACATTTGACCCTGAAGTTAGGGTGCGCAACGTGGCCGCCAGAGCCATCGCTGGCGGACTCTGAGGTAAACTGCCCGGCGTTTCGCCAATTTCCCGCTGATGGCGGCCGCCACCAGCCCGGTAGCATCGATAGCAATCCTGACAATTGTTTAACCCGGCAACTCAATCAAGGAGCGGCACATGAAGCTGATGTTTTTTGACGATTTCAAAATGGGCGTGGTCAAGGGAGACAACGTGGTGGATGTTTCTGCCGTGGTGAAAGATATCCCGCACACCTCGCCCAACGGCCTGATGGTGGGTTTGATCGAGCGCTTTGATGCGTACAAGCCCAAGCTGGAAGCTGCGGTGGCGGGCGCCGCCGGCGTGCCGCTGAAGGGCGTTCGCATTCGTCCGCCGTTGCCCAGCCCCGCCAACATGGACTGCATGGCGGTGAATTACATGGA
>SYEN01000341.1 GCA_005800795.1 Burkholderiales bacterium
CCTTTTGTCCCAGTTTGAGTAGACTTTCCGGTGTGTTGGCGCGTTGGTATAACTGATCCGTGGCAAGATTAACGCTTTTATCCGTGGCCTGCGCAGACAAAATCACCGCAATCAGCAGTTCAAACGGGGTTTTGAAGTGCAATTCACCGCGCGGCTCGGGATTGGCTGCGTGAAACCGCTCGAAAATGGTGCGGCGCTTGGTGGCATTCATGTCGGTACCTGGTGAATATCGTGCGCGGGTTTTGCAATGCGGAGTGTCACAGAAACCTTGCTTCGAAGAAGGCCTGTATATAATCATACCCCTGCCCGTTACGCTCCGTTGCAACTGGAGACTCGATGAATATTGTGCATAAATTACTGGCGGCATTCGCGGCCCTTGCCTTGCTGTGCGCGGCCAGAGCCCGTGCTGATCCGGTTACCTTCGTCAAGGATGTTCCGCTGCGCGCCGAGGCCCGTTTTGATTCTCCCGCGGCCGGCAAAGTCAGCAGAGGAACCACCGGCGAAGCCACCGGCAAACAAGGCGCATGGATAAACGTTAAAACATCCGGCGGTGCGGGCTGGGTACTTACCACCGATGTGAGCTTTGGGTCTGGCGCATCGCCCGGCGGCGGCAGTAGCGGCGGCGGCTTTAATATTTTCGGCCGTACGCAACAGACCAGAACCACATCCACCGTCGGCATCCGCGGCTTCGATAAGGAAACCATCGGTAACGCGTTTAATGAAAGCAGTCCGATCGCGCGACAGCAGCTGGAACTGCTTGATGGCTACGCGGTCGATAGGGCGGGGGGCCAATCGTTTGCCAGTGCGCAGGGCCTGTCCGCGTCCAGCATCAATTATTGATGGAGTCAGCCATGAAACTTCACCACCTGTTGCCGGCGATCACAATGCTGTTCAGTTTCAGCGCCGCTCACGCGCAATTCAATCTGAACCTCAACCAGCTCGGTAGTGGACTCAAGAGTCTTGGCACCGCTGCCACCGGCATCGGCGAGCCCGAGGAAATCGCCATCGGGCGCGATCTTGCGGGGCGTCTGCTCGGACAGATCGCATTGGTCGATGATCCCAACGTACAGGCCTATGTCAATCGCGTAGGTCGCTGGATCGCGTCGCAAAGCGAGCGGCCCGATATTCCGTGGCGCTTTGGCGTGGCCAATGCAGCCAACATTAACGCCATGGCAATGCCCGGCGGCACCATTCTGATTACACGCGGACTCTACGAGATCCTCGACAACGAGGCGCAACTGGCTGGCGTGCTGGGCCACGAAATCGCACACGTGGTGAAACGCCATCATATCGAGGTCATGCGTAAGCAGAATCTACTGGTGGGGTTAACCGATATCGCCTCCAGCGGACGCGGTGGTGGCGGCGTTCTGAAACAGGCGGCGCTCGATAGCCTGAAGAAAATTTTTATCAGCGGCCTTGACAAAGATTCCGAATACGAAGCCGACGCGGTGGGTGAGGTGCTGGCCGCGCGCGCGGGCTACAACGCGTTTGGTCTGGCCGAAGTGCTGCACAAACTCGCTGCGCGTGCCGGTGGCGATGCGGCGACAGCGGATTTGTTTGGCTCGCACCTGGGCCCCGCCGACCGCCTCGAAAAGCTCGGCGAAAAACTGTCGCCGCGCGTCGGCACACTGCCCAACGGCCTCGAACCGCAGATCACGCCGGTATCCGCCAGCGCCGCCGCACCCACGCAGAACGCAGCACCCGTCGCTGGCTCACGCGGCTTTACCAACGAAGCCGGCGCCAAGCCCGCCGCAGCGCCGGCGGGTGCTTCCACGATTGCGCCATCAGGCGGCGGTTCGAACCCGCTGGACGCCGTCAAAGGTTTGCGCGGGTTATTTGGGCGATAACTCTAAGTATTTGTTTTATAACGACTTTTTATTGTTGATTATTCGCGCTTGTGCCCGCTCCAAGGCCCGAGCGACGGCAGATTGCTTCTGATTATTTTGCGCCGTTAGCGGCGCCACTGCCAGTGCTTCCGCCTCTGCCGTGAGTTTTTTCGCGATTTTCCCTTTGTTTTCATTATCCAGACGCGACTCGCGCGCAAGATGGCGGCTGCGATACTGCGCGGCCCGTGCCTTGCGTGATGCACGCGCTTCACGCGTGCCCGCAGGTTCCACCGCAACCATTCGTATGCAATCCACAGGACACGGTGGCAGGCACAGCGCACACCCCGTACATTCGCCGGCGATCACCGTGTGCATTGCTTTCAACGCGCCCGCGATGGCATCCACTGGACAAACCTGCAGGCACAACGTGCAGCCGATGCACCAGGCTTCATCGATGACTGCGACGGCGGGCGGTTGCGCCACACCACACGACGTATCGAGCGGCTTGGGTGCGCAATCCAGCAAATGCGCGAGGTCGGCGATGACTTCATCGCCTCCCGGCGGACAGCGGTTGATGGCGGCAGCACCCGCAGCCATGGCCTCGGCATACGGCAAACAGCCCTGGTAACCGCACTGACCGCATTGGGTTTGCGGCAGCAGCGCGTCAAGCGCCGCCACATCGGGTGTCACCCCGGCCGCCTTAATCACGGCTCCGCGGCTTGCAACGGCTGCCAGCGCCCGCCGATCAAACCTTCAATCGGCTGGTATTGAATCTTGTAAGCCATTTTGCGGCTCTGTGCGATCCAGTAGCCGAGATACAGATACGGCAACTTGAGTTCCCTGCACAGCGCGATTTGCCACAGCACGTTAAACGTGCCGAAGCTCGCGCCCCGCACATCCGGATCAAAAAACGTGTAGACCGACGACAACCCGTCGCCCAATTGATCAATGATGCTTACCATGCGCAGCGCGCCTTGGTCGCGAAATTCGATCAACCGCGTGCTGACATTGCTTTGCAAAAGAAAATGCCGGTACTGCTCACGGCTATCCTGATCCATGCCGCCGCCACTGTGACGGTGGCTTTGATAACGCAGATACAGTGCGTAATGTTCGGCGTGATATTGCAAATCCAGACTGTGCGTGGCAAGCGTCGCGTGACGCCGGGCGTAGCGGCTTTGCGTGCGCGTGGCGCGAAAATCATCGACGACAATGCGTACTGGCACACACGCCTGGCATTTATCGCAGTACGGCCGGTAGGTGAAGGCGCCACTGCGCCGGAACCCCGCGCGCACCAGCTCGCCGTACACCGCGCCGTCAATCAGATGGCTGGGTGTTGCAACCTGTGAGCGCGCCAGCCGATCCGGCAGATAACTGCACGGATACGGCGCCGTCGAATAGAACTGCAAAATCGACAGCGGGGATTCTGAAAGATAGGTCATGCGAACAGGTCAGCGTCGAATCGCCAAGAGGCAGGCGGATCACAGTTTACCAAGACTTTCAGTTCGCGCACGAAATCCGCGCGTGGAATTTCGCGCGCGCCGAGCGAGGCCAGGTGATCGGTGTTCATCTGGCAATCGATCATCCCGAATCCCCAACGTTGCAGTTGCCGCGCCAGGTGCGCCAGAGCGATTTTCGAGGCATCGGTGGCGCGCGCAAACATCGACTCTCCGTAAAACATGCGGCCCAGCGCCACGCCGTAAAGCCCGCCGGCGAGTTCGCCGTCGATCCATGTCTCCACCGAATGCGCGAAACCACGCTGGTGCAGCACGGTATAAGCCGCCACCATGTCATCGGTGATCCACGTGCCCTCACGCTCACCACGCGGCGCGGCGCAGGCGCGCATCACCCTTTCAAACGCACTGTCGGTGCGCACCTCAAAACCGCCCTTCTTCAGTCGTTTACCCAGCGATCGCGAGGTGTTGAACTCGCCCGGCATCAGCACCATGCGCGGATCGGGGCTCCACCACAACAGCGGCTGGCCCTCGGAATACCATGGGAAAATGGCGTTGCGATAGGCTTCGATTAGCCGCTCCGCAGTTAATGCGCCGCCCGCTGCGAGTAAACCATTCGGCTCGGTCAACGCGCGTGAAAGCGGCGGAAACGGCTGGTCACGGTCTAGCCATGGAATCATGTGGTTATTGTAGTAGCGCGCAGGCCCAAATCGGATATATTGCGTAAGTATTTGTTTTATTTGACTTTTTTTCATATTGATTTGCATCAACAACCAACACACCCGCATCGGCGATAGTTTCGTCAAAGGCCCGTGATGACTGTCCGCAACCTCGAATTCCTGTTTCACCCGAAATCCGTCGCCGTCATCGGCGCCTCCGACCGCGCAGGCAGCGTAGGGGCGACCGTCCTGCGCAACGTGCTGACGGGCGGTTTCAGCGGCAATGTCTATGCGGTCAATCCCGCGCACACACACGTTGCAGGGCGGCCCGCCTACGCGCGCATAGAAGACTTGCCGCAAACGCCGGAACTCGCGGTCATCGCAACGCCTGCGCCGACCGTGCCTTCCCTGATAGCGGCGCTTGGCGCTCGCGGCACGCGCACCGTCGTGGTGTTGAGCGGCGGACTTACCAGGGCGCAAACTCAAGCCATGCTGGAAGCCGCGCGCCCGCACTTGCTGCGCGTGCTCGGCCCCAACTGTGTTGGCCTGCTGGCACCACACGCCGGCTTGAACGCCAGTTTCGCGCACACCACTGCACTGCCTGGCGGCATTGCGTTTGTCTCGCAGTCAGGCGGATTAACTACTGCTGTGCTCGATTGGGCCAAATCGCGCAATATCGGTTTTTCGCATTTCGTGTCGCTGGGCGAAGCCGCCGATGCCGACTTCGGCGACCTGCTCGACTATTTGGCGAGCGATGCCTCGACCAACGCCATTTTGCTCTACGTCGAATCGGTCACCCACGCACGCAAGTTCATGTCAGCCGCGCGCGAAGCGGCCCGCAACAAGCCGGTACTGGTGGTCAAAGCCGGGCGCGCTCCCGAAGGTGCACGCGCTGCTGCTTCACACACCGGTGCGCTGGCCGGCTCGGACGCGGTATACGACGCGGCCTTCCGGCGCGCAGGCCTGCTGCGCGTCGACACCATTCAGGAACCGTTCGACGCGGTGGAAACGCTGGCCCACGCGCAGC
>SYEN01000342.1 GCA_005800795.1 Burkholderiales bacterium
GGGTGCTTGGTGAAACCTCCGCGCGTCATCTGCGCGGCGCCACCATGCAGGACGTACTGTTCAACGGTTCGGGCAATCGCAAGCCGGTGAATCGCGCCAGTGTGGAGCTGCTGTTCGACAACAGTTTGGGCAAGGCGGCGGGGCAGTGGTCGGCATACGGCGAAATCTCGGTCAAGCGCGTCCTGGAGCGCGATGGCGATTCCACCTACTACATCAACAACATGGTGGTGCGCCGGCGCGATATTGCGGATATTTTCCTCGGTACCGGTCTTGGTGCGCGCGCCTACGCGATTATCGAGCAGGGCATGATTTCGCGCGTGATCGAGGCGAAGCCCGAAGAGTTGCGGATTTTCCTCGAGGAAGCGGCGGGTGTGTCCAAGTATCGCGAGCGGCGCAAGGAAACCGAGGCGCGCCTGCGTGACACGCGCGAAAACCTGCTGCGGGTGGACGATATCCGCCAGGAACTCGCCAAGCAGATCGAGCATTTGCAGGCGCAGGCCGAAGTCGCCACCCGATACCACGATTTGCAGTCGGAATTGACCACCTCGCAGAACCTCCTGTGGTTCACGCGCAAGAAAGAAGCCGTGTCGGCACGCGCACGCCACACCCGTGATATTGAACGCACGGGGCTCGAACTTGAAGCCGAAACCGCGCGGCTGCGCGAGGCGGAAAAGCGCCTCGAAGAACTGCGCAGCGAGCATTACCAGGCGGGCGATGCGCTGCATGCGTGTCAGGGTGCCCTCTACGAAGCCAATGCCGAGGTGGCGAGGCTGGAGCAGCAAATCACGCATGTGCGCGATAACCGTGCTCGCATCGAACATCACATCGGCACGCTGCGCGGTCAGCGCGACGACAACCAGTCACAGCTGCTCGACGCGCAACGCGGGCTGGACGAAACACGCACGGCACGTACGCAGGCTGACGAGCGCGTGCAGGCGAGTGAGCAGGCCGCGCAGGCCCAGGGTCAACAACTGCCGCAGGCCGAAGCCGCGCATCGCGAAAGTTACACCCGGCGTGAAACTGTTCAGCGCAGTCTGTCGCAAGTGCAGCAGCGCCTGCAAGTGGAGCAGACGCAAAGCGGCCATGCCGCGCGACTGCTGGAGCAATTCGCGCTGCGCCAGTCGCGCCTGACGGACGAGCGTGCGGCGTTGCCGGTGGCGGATACGGTGCGGCTCGAACAACTGACGGAACAATCCGCACAGTACGAGCAACAATTGCAGGATCAACGTGATCGTTTGCAGGAAAGCGAAGACAAGATTCCGGCACTGGAAAACGTGGTACGCGAGCGCCAGCAGGAACTGGACGCGGCGTCGCGCGCGCGAGCGGAAATCGAGGCACGCGTCAACGCACTTTCGCAATTACAGGCCAAACTGTCGCGCGGCGCCAATGGCGGCAATATGGAAAGCTGGCTGGCGGCGCGCGGTCTGGATAAGGCGCCGCGCTTCTGGCAAGGCATTGAAATCGCGCCAGGCTGGGAAGATGCGCTGGAAGCCGTACTGCGCGAACGCTTGAATGGCGTGGCGCTCGATCAGGTACACAGTGCCGCCGATTGGTTGACACAGCCGCCGCCGGGC
Organism: Burkholderiales bacterium; assembly: GCA_005800795.1. Lineage (GTDB taxonomy): Bacteria > Pseudomonadota > Gammaproteobacteria > Burkholderiales > SG8-41 > UBA5216. The sequence continues at coordinate 1,575 of SYEN01000342.1, forward strand.
AAACTGACCGTGGTGGATACCGCGCCCTCGCCGGTTGGATCACCGGCAGAAGCGCAGGGTGAACAAGGCTGGGAACCACTACACCGTCACATCACCTGCCGCGATGCACGGCTGGAGTCAGTGGTACGCGATTGGTTGCACGGCGTTTACACCACGCCGGACACCGCCAACGGCATGTCGCGCCGTGCGCAATTGCCGGCGGGCGGCATGCTGGTGGCGGCCAACGGCCATGTGTTTACACGCCACAGTGTGACGTTTCACGCGCCAGACAGCGCCGATATCGAATTACACGGGGTGTTGTCGCGCCAGCGCGAAATCGAGAAGTTGCAGGAAGAATCGCAGATCGCCACCGCACGGGTGGACGCGCTGGATCAGGTGGTGGCCGATGCGAAAGCGGCGGTGAAAAGCTGCCGCATCGAAACAGCAGAACTGCGTGCCGGGGTCAGTCAGGCGCAAAACGCTTTGCACGCCTCGCAGGTCGAGGCTGTGCGTCTGTCGGAACAGGCCCAGCGGGCGACGCAACGCGGCGGGCAGATCGCAGCGGAGATCGCGGAAATCGCGGCGCTGGTTTTGTCCGAGAGCGCCAACCGCACGGCGGCCGAATCTGCGATGGCGCAATTGCAGAACGAACGGGCGTCATTGGCCATGCAGGTTGAGCAATCGGTTGAGGATTATCAAAAAGCCGAAACCGCACTTAACGCGCAGCGGTTGGCGGCTGAGCAGGCGCGCCGTGCGCATCAGGAGTCGTTGTTTGCACAAAAGACAATTATCAATAAAATCAATGAGATAGATCAAACGATTCAGCGTCTCAGCACTTCGATTTCAGCGTTGGAATCGAATATTGATGAATCGGAAAGCGATCTTGGCAGCTACGATGAAGCGCCGTGGCAGGAGCAGCTGCAGGGGATGCTCGATACCCGCGTCACGCGCGAACAGGCGTTGGCACTGGCACGCGACGCGCTGGAAGGCATGGACACGCAGTTGCGCGGCGTGGAGCAGGAGCGCGTAGCGTCAGAAGAAAAGCTCGGGCCCCTGCGTGAACGCATCGCCGAGGTGCGGCTGAAGGAGCAGGAAGCGCGGCTTACCGAAGAGCAATACGGCCAGCAATTGCTGGAAGCAGGCGCGGACGAAGTGGCGCTGGCCGATCTGCTGGAAAAAGGCACGCGCTCCAATGCGCTGCAAACCGAGATCAATCGCATCAACGATGAAATTCGCGCGCTGGGTGCAGTCAACCTTGCCGCGTTGGAAGAATTGAAAGCCGCGACTGATCGCCGCGACTATCTGGACGCGCAGTCGAAGGACTTGAACGAGGCGATGGCGACCCTCGAAGACGCCATTCGCCGCATCGACCGCGAGACGCGTGACAAACTGCAAGCTACGTTTGACGAAGTGAACCGGCATTTCAGTGAAATGTTCCCGGCGCTGTTCGGCGGCGGGCAGGCGAAACTCACGTTGACCGGCGAGGAAATTCTCGATTGCGGCGTGCAGGTCACTGCGCAACCGCCGGGCAAGAAAAACGCCTCGATTCACCTGCTGTCGGGCGGCGAAAAGGCGTTGACGGCGCTGTCGCTGGTGTTCGCCATGTTCCGCCTGAATCCCGCACCGTTCTGTCTGCTGGATGAGGTGGATGCGCCGCTGGATGACAGCAACACAGAGCGTTTCTGTGATCTGGTGAAAAAAATGTCGGACAATTCACAGTTCCTCTTTATCAGCCATAACAAGATCACCATGGAAATGGCCCATCAGCTGCTCGGCATCACCATGCAGGAGCCGGGCATTTCGCGCGTGGTGGCGGTGGATATCGAGGAAGCGATGAAGCTGTCCGAGGCTGCGTAGATGGCGATGCGCACATGCCTGCCATGAGTGATCTGCAAATCAGCCTGTTGGCCATCGGCGCGCTGGTGATTGTGTGCGTGCTGGTCTACAACAGCGTGCAGCAACGGCGTTTGCAGCGCAAGTTGAACGATTCGTTTGGTGATCCGCGCGAGGATGTGCTGATTGATGAGCGCCCGCGCGTACCCGGTGCAGCCGGTGCACAGGGTTCTGTGGATGAGCGCATCGAGCCACAGCTGGATGCCGCTGGCAATACGGGGGCCGTAGCGCAGCCCGCGGCCAAACCTACGCCAGAGGTGCCCGCCAGCATCGCCAACATCGACGAAACCATCGATTGCGTGGCCACATTGAGCAGTGATGCGCCGCTTACCGCGGCGCAGGTGTCCGAGGTGCTATCGGGCATCGCGGCATGCGGACGCACCTGGCGCGCGGCGGGTTACAACGCAGGTAGCGGGCGCTGGGAGGAAATCAACCGTGCGGTCACAGGCCAATATTCACGATTGCGACTGGCATTGCAATTGGCCAATCGCGGTGGCCCGCTGAGCGCGGTGCAACTGGGCGCGTTCTGCGATGGGTTGAACATGCTGGCCACGCGTTTTTCTGCGTCATTGCAGTTGCCCGATGCCGACAAGGTGCTGGCGGAAGCGAAGGCGCTGGATAACTTTTGCGTGGATGTTGATGTGGCCATCGGGATCAACGTGATTACTGCCGAAGGCGAAGGATTTAGCGGCGCCCGCGTGCGTGCACTGGTGGAAAGCGAAGGCTTTAAGCTCGAACCGGATGGCGTGTTCCATCTGGAGGACGCCGACGAAAACACACTGCTGACGATATTGAATCAGGAAGCTACGCCGTTTTTGCAGGAATCGGTCAGCGGCATGACCACCAAAGGCATCACGATATTGCTGGACGTGCCGCGCGTGGCGGATGCGGAAGGCGCACTGCAGCGCATGTTTGCCGTGGGGCGCAGTCTGTCGGTCACCTTGAAAGGGCGGTTGGTGGATGACAACCGCGCCACACTCACGGCCTCGAGCATGGAAAAAATCCACCAGCAACTGCGGGACGTGCACACGGCAATGAATGCGCGCGGCGTGGCACCCGGCAGTACGCGCGCGCTACGCCTGTTTTCCTGATGGCAGCAGGTTCGGACGGGGCGCTGCCAGCGGACGCGGCGTCGCGCGCGCAGGAGCTGAGGGAACAACTCGAGGCGCACAACAGCAGCTACTACGTGCTGGACGCACCGACCGTGCTCGATGCCGAGTATGACCGGCTATTTGGTGAACTGCAGGCGCTGGAAGGGCGCTACCCGGAACTGCTGACTGTCGATTCGCCGACACAGCGCGTCGGCGGCAAGGTACTCGACGCTTTGCAGCCGGTGACACATCGCGTGCCGATGCTGTCCATACAGACCGAGACCGATATCGAGGATAGCGGCGCGGTTAATTTTGACAACCGGGTTCGCAAGGAACTCGGGCTCGCCGAAGAAGCGCCGCCGGTGGAATACACCGCCGAACTGAAATTTGATGGGCTGGCGATCAGCCTGCGTTACGAGCAGGGTGTGCTGGTGCAGGCTGCCACGCGCGGTGATGGCGCCACGGGCGAAGACGTCACCACCAATGTGCGTACCATTCGCGTCATCCCTTTGCGTTTGCACCAGCGCGCAGGTGCGCCTGCCGTGCCGGACACGCTGGAAGTGCGCGGCGAAATTTACATCGACCGCCGCGACTTTGAATCCTTGAACGCTGCGCAGCAGGCTGCCAGCGAGAAACTTTTTGTGAATCCGCGCAACGCCGCAGCGGGTTGTATACGCCAGCTTGATTCGCGTATAGCCGCGCGGCGGCCATTGTCGTTTTTTGCCTATGGCATGGGGGAGTCGACCGGTTGGGCGTTGCCCGCTACGCATTGCGGCATGCTGGATGCGTTCGCGGCCTGGGGGTTGCCCGTGAACACGGATCGTGCCGTGGTATCTGGCGCGCAGGGTTTGATTGATTATCACCGCCGTATCGGCGAAGCGCGCAACCGTCTGCCCTTCGATATTGACGGCGTGGTCTACAAGGTCAATAGCCTGGCTCTGCAACAGCAACTCGGCTTTCGAAGCCGCGAACCGCGCTGGGCGGTGGCGCACAAGTATCCGGCGCAGGAAGAATTGACCGAGGTGCTGGATATCGAAGTGCAGGTTGGCCGCACCGGTGCGATCACGCCGGTGGCGCGCTTGAAGCCGGTGTTTGTGGGGGGTGTCACGGTGACCAACGCCACGCTGCACAACGAGGACGAGGTGCGGCGCAAAGACATTCATATCGGCGACACGGTGGTGGTGCGGCGCGCGGGAGATGTGATTCCTGAAGTGGTGCGTGCGCTGGCCGAGCGTCGGCCAGCGGATGCACGCGCGTTTGTCATGCCGCAAACGTGTCCGTCGTGCGGTGCGGCAGTGCGCCGCGACGAGGACGAAGCCGTAGCGCGCTGCACGGCGGGTCTGTATTGTCCGGCGCAGCGCAAGCAGGCGTTGCTGCATTTTGCCTCGCGCCGTGCGCTGGATATTGACGGTCTGGGCGAAAAGATTGTCGATCAACTGGTCGATAACAGCATCCTGCGCACACCTGCCGACCTGTTCCGGCTGGAAGTGCCTGCGCTCGCCGCTTTGGAGCGCATGGGCGACAAGGCTGCGGCCAATCTGGTGCAGGCCATCGGTCAGTGCCGCGATACCACACTCGCACGCTTTATTTACGCGCTGGGTATTCGCAATGTGGGTGAAAGCACGGCGCGCGATCTGGCTGCGCATTTTCGCGATATCAATGTGCTGATGGCGGCCGATGAATTGCGCTTGCAGCAAGTAACCGATGTCGGGCCGGTGGTGGCGCAAAGCGTGGCCGCGTTTTTTGCCGATGCCCATAACCGCGCAGTGATTTCGGATCTGCTGGCGGCGGGCATCCACTTCGCCCCCATTGCCGAGCCGGAGCAACTCGCGCCGGGTGTGGCTGGCAAGACGTTTGTACTGACGGGCACGTTGCCCACCCTGTCGCGCGACGAAGCCAAGGCGCGCATTGAAGCCAAAGGCGGTAAGGTGTCCGGCAGCGTGTCGAAAAAAACGCACTATGTAGTGGCGGGCGGGGAAGCTGGCAGCAAACTGGTGAAGGCGCAGGATTTGGGCGTGGCGATACTGGATGAAGCAGCTTTGATGGTTTTGTTGGAATCCATGTAAGTATCTGTTTTATATGATTATTTTTACTCTCTGCCTGCGCCCATGATACCCCCTGATGCCGGACTCGCCAGACTCGCCATCATCGGTGGCAGTAGTCTGGATCAACTGGCGGCGCTGGCAGAGCCTCGGCGTGTGGAAATGGTCACACCGTATGGCAAGCCGTCGGCGCCGCTGGTGTTCGGAAAACTGAATGGGCGCAACGTGGTGTTTCTCGCGCGCCATGGTGAGCGTCATCAATACGCGCCGCACGGTATCAACTATCGGGCAAACCTTTGGGCGCTGCACGCACAGGGCGTAACGGACGTGGTGGCGGTAGCCACGGTGGGTGGTATAAGGGCGGGCCTGCAGGCGGGTGTGCTCGCTGTACCGGATCAGATCATCGACTACACTTGGGGGCGTGCGTCGACGTTTTTTGACGGTGCCGTTGGTGGTGAGTTGGATGCGCCATTGACTGGTGTCAAGCACATCGATTTTACCCAGCCATACGACAGCGCCCTGCGTGCCAGCCTGCTGCGTGCAGCGCAGTGTGCCGGCAAAACGGTACACAACGGCGGTACGTACGCCACCACGCAAGGTCCGCGTTTGGAAACGGCCGCGGAAATTCAGCGTCTCGCGCGCGACGGCGCGCACATGCTCGGCATGACGGGCATGCCGGAGGCCGCACTCGCGCGCGAGCTGGGCTTGCGCTATGCGCATCTCGCACTGGTGGTGAATGCCGCCGCTGGCACGGCCGGGAGTATTCGTGCGATTGATTTGCCCGCCGCCGAATCGCTGGCACGCGAGGCGATGGCGGATGTCGTGCGCATACTTCTGGAATGGGTGTCCGTGGAGGGAGCAGTGGATGGCGATTAAACCGGTGTTAAGGATGGGCGATCCGCGGCTGCTGGAGCCGTCGAAACCCATCAGGAAATTTGGCACGGCGGAACTGAAAATGCTGATCGCCGACATGCGTGACACCATGGCCTCGCTTAACGGGGCAGGGCTGGCCGCACCGCAGATCGGCGTCAATTTGCAGGTGGTGATCTTTGGCGTGGAAAAAAATCCACGTTATCCCGACGCGGAAGCCGTGCCGTTTACGATTTTGGTGAACCCCAAACTTACGCCGGTCGGTGAAGCGATTGAAGAAGGTTGGGAAGGCTGCCTGTCGGTGCCCGGCATGCGCGGGCTGGTGCCGCGTTTTCTCAAACTGCGCTATCAGGGCTTTGACGAAACTGGCAAGAAGATCGACCGCACAGTAAGCGATTTTCACGCGCGCGTGGTGCAGCACGAGTGCGATCATCTGGCGGGAATTCTCTACCCGATGCGCATACGCGATTTACGCGATTTCGGGTTTACGGCGGAGTTGTTTCTGGACGAAGAGCTTGATGATGATTGACCGCAAGCTTTTCGATCGTATATAAGTAATTGATTTTATTTATATTTTTAGGGTTTCGATCAAATCTCCTTCCATCCGCACGACCTGCTTGGCGTCTCCCAACACTGCTCCGGTGATCAAAAAGGTATCTTCGGCGCGTGCGCCGAGAGTGTTGATTTTGGCGGTATGCAGGTTGATGCCGTAGGCCAGAAACACGCGCGCAATGCGTGACAGCAGGCCTGGCCGGTCGCCGGCAATGATTGACAGCACTTGATATTGGCCGCGGTCGTCCTTCTGGATGTTGACTTCGGGCAAGATCGGGAAATGCCGCAACTGGCGCGACAGCCGCGGTTTGGTCAGGGGTGGCAACGGCGTTTTTAGACGCAGGCTTTCGCCCAGTTCATGTTCGATGTAAGCGGTGAGGTCGCGGTAATCGACGTCCGTACCACCCGCTTCCTGTATCTGAAAGGTGTCGAGCGCGTAGCCGTATTGCGCGGTGTAAATGCGGGCTTCGTGTACGTTGTAGCGGATGCCCTCAAAAAAAGCGCAAATGCGGGCGAACAGTTCTTCCTGATCTGGCACGTACACCATCACCTGCAAGCCTTCGCCCGCGCGCGAGGGCCGCGCCTTGATCACTGGGGTAGGTGATAACGCGCGGTAGTACAGTGTGCGCGTGTGCCAGGCGATTTCCTGCGGGTCGTGGCGCAGAAAATAGGCGGTGTCGAGTTTCTTCCAGAACGCGTTGATGGCATCGTCGCTGATGGCGTAAAGCCGCAGTGTTGCACGCGTTTCGTCCTGCCGCGCGCGCTGGCTGTTTTCAACACTGGGCGCATCGCCGGCAAGCTGGCGTTGCGTGATCAGGAAAAGGTCTTCGAGCAGCTTGCCTTTCCACGCATTCCACACTTTCGGGCTGGTACCGCGGATGTCGGCCACCGTCAGCAGATAGAGGGCGATCAGGCGCCGCTCACTGATGACTTTCGTGGCGAAGGCCTGAATCACTTCCGGATCGGAAATGTCCTGCTTTTGCGCGGTGGCAGACATCATCAAATGCTGTTCGACCAGCCATACCACCAGCGTGCAGTCGTCATGGGACAGGCCGTGCGCCTTGCAGAATTTTGCGGCGTCTGCCTTGCCCAGCATCGAATGATCGCCGCCGCGGCCCTTGGCAATGTCGTGAAACAAGCCCGCCAGATACAGCACTTCGGGCCGCGCGAATTCCGACATCAGGCGGCTGCACAGCGGAAACTCGTGCGCCAGTTCCGGCACCGCAAAGCGCCGCAGATTGCGAATCACACGCAGAATGTGTTCATCGACGGTGTAGACGTGATAACCGTCATGCTGCATCTGGCCGACAATCTTGCCGAACGCGGGCAGATAGCCGCCGAGAATGCCAAGCTGATTCATGCGGCGCAGTTCGCGAACCACACGTGTCGGGCTGCGCAGAATATTCAAAAACTGTTCGCGGTGCCGCGGATTGCGGCGGAACGCAGGATCAATGACTTTTCCAGCACGCCACAAAGCGCGCAAGGTGTTTGCACCTAACCCATTGATTTCATGATGTTTTTGCAAATACAAAAACGTGTCGAACAGCGCTTCCGGATGTTGTTCATAGACTTCGTCGTGCTGCATCGACAGTACTTCGTTGCGGATGCCGAAGTTGCCGTCGATGGGTCCCAGTTTGATCGCGCGTACGCCAGTTAGCCGCGCGCGCAGGTTTTGTTGCACGATGCTGTCGATCTGCGCCACCGCCTTGGTGGCCTGGTAATAACGCTGCATCAACTGTTCGCTTGCCAGCCGGTGCGCGCGATTGGCGAGGCCAAACTGTTGTGCCAGGGCGGATTGCACATCGAAAATCAAACGGTCTTCGCGCCGTCCGGCCAGATAGTGCAGGCGGATGCGCAGCAGATGCAAAAAGCGTTCGTGGCGCTGGATGTCGCGCGATTCGCCTTCGGTAATTACGCCGCGGCGCACCAGATCGCGCCAGCTCTTGCCAAAACCTGTCGCGCGTGCGTTCCAGAAAATGTGATGCAGATCGCGCAATCCGCCGGCACGCTCCTTCACATTGGGTTCGAGGTTGGTCTCCTCGTATCGTGCGTGGCGCTGGCGCTGCTCGAGACGCTTGGCCTGCATGAACGCCAGTGGGTCGAGCGCGGTGATGGTGGCGGCTACGAATTCCTTGTAGCGCTTGCGGTCACCGGCTAGCAGGCGCGATTCCAGCATATTGGTCTGCACCGTGATGTCCTGCCGCGCGAGATACACGCATTCATCCACCGTGCGCACGCTGTGGCCGGTTTCAAGGCCGATGTCCCACCACGCGCCGACCAGCGCTTGCAGCTTGGCTTCCAGGGCCTCATCCGCGGCTTGATCCAGCAGGATCAACAGGTCGATGTCCGAATGGGGAAACAGTTGTCCGCGTGCGTAGCCACCCACTGCGACCAGTGCGGTACCCGGCGGCAAGTCGTAAGCCTGCCAGATGTCGCGCAACACCTGATCCACCATTGCGCAATGATCACGTAACAGATCGGCAGCCGAAGGGCGCGCTTCAAATGCCTTACGCAGATAGGCACGGCCCACGTCCAGCGTTTGCTTCAAGCGTTCCAGCGGCGGCGCGCCGTCCGTGGTGGCTGGCAGCGCAGCGGGCATGGTTGTCAGGGGTTCGCGGGTGCGCCTGGCATGCCGGGCGATACGGTCAGCACTTCAAATCCGGAGTCCGTGACCAGCACCGTGTGTTCCCACTGCGCCGACAGGCTGTGATCTTTGGTGACAATCGTCCAGCCATCGGCCAGGCCGCGGATGTCCGCGCGGCCGGCGTTGATCATCGGCTCGACGGTGAACGTCATGCCCGCGGCAAGCGGCACGCCGGTGCCGGGCCGTCCGTAATGCACGACCTGCGGTTCTTCGTGAAATTTTTTGCCTATGCCGTGGCCACAAAATTCACGCACCACGCTGTAGCCGTTGGCCTCGGCGAAACTCTGGAGCGCATGGCCGAGGTCGCCGAGCCTCGCGCCGGGCGCCACCTGGCGTATGCCACGCCACATGCACTCGAAGGTGATTTCGCACAGACGCCTGGCCTGTATCGATGGCACGCCGACATAAAACATTCGGCTGGTGTCACCGTGGTAGCCGTCCTTGATGACCGTGATATCGACGTTGACCACGTCGCCATTTTTCAATTTCTTCTCGCCGGGGATGCCATGGCAGATCACATGGTTGACCGAGGTGCAAATTGACTTCGGGTAGGGGGAATACCCCGGTGGACAGTAATTCAGCGGCGCGGGAATGGTCTGCTGCACGTTGACCATGTAATCGTGGCACAGCCGGTCAATCTCATTCGTTGTGCGGCCGGCGGTGACATACGGCGCAATGTAATCAAGCACGTCTGCGGCGAGTCGCCCCGCGATGCGCATCTTTTCGATGTCTTGTGGGTTTTTGATGTCGATGGGCATGCGGGATTTCGTCAGCAAGACAGGGCTTGATCGTGGTGATTCGTGGGAGCGGTATTGTAATTCAGGATGACCGGAAGGCAGACGGCGATGCGGCCACACAGCCTGCGCCGGGAAAATGTTCCAACGAGACGCCTCCCGTATGGAGTTTTCAGGCGAATTCGCGTATCATGCCCGCCAATTCGGCGCTAACAGATTGATTTGGTTGGGATTTATTGAAGACCGTTTTTTGTTGCCGCCGATGTCGATATTGCGGGTCAGCCACGCTGCCATTGATTTGAAAAGGGCGAACCTCGGTTCGCCCTTTTTGCTTTGACTTTATAAGGTGTATCGGACATGTTTGATTTTATTTACAAACACAAGCGCGTACTGCAATTGATGCTGGCGTTGGTGATTGTTCCGCCGTTTGCGTTTTTTGGCGTCGATTCCTATCTGCGCGGTGGTGAATCCAACACCACCATAGCCACTGTGAATGGCCAGGCCATCAATCAGCAGGAATTCAACGTCGCGCTGCGCGAACAGCAGGAAATGATGCAGCAGATGACCGGCGGCAAAATCGATCCGGCGATGCTGGACAATCCCGAGATCCGTTTCAGTGTGGCTGAGGCGCTGGCGAACCGGCGTTTACTGTTGCTGCAAGCGGAGCGGTCGCGCGTGGTGGCGACCGACGCGCAGTTGCAGATCATCCTCGGCCAGGCGCCAGCGTTTCAGGAAAACGGCAAGTTTTCCAAGGAACTCTATGAGAATTTCCTGAGAATCCGTGGCAAGAGCGAGGTGCAATTCGAGCAGGAGATGCGGCGCGATCTGGTGTTGCGCCAGATAAACGACGCGTACGGCGACGCGCACTTCCTGCCGCGTACCGTGGTGCAGCAGTTGTCGAAACTGATGGAAACGCAACGTGAAGCCAGCACATTCACGCTGACGCCCGGCAGCTTTGAAACCAAAGTCAGTGTCGAGGGTGACGCCGCGAAAAAATATTACGACAGCCGTCAGGATGAATTCCGCACGCCGGAGCAGGTGCGCGTGGAATACGTCGTGCTCTCGCTAGACGCGTTGTTGCCGGTTCAGAAGGTGGATCCAGAAGAGGTCAAACGGGTGTTCGATGATCAGGCCAAGCGCGTGCAGGTGCAGGAGCAGCGGCAGGCGAGCCATATCCTGATTTCGGTGGACGGCAAGGCTTCTGCTGAGGACAAGCAAAAAGCCCGCGCCAAAGCCGAGGATTTGCTGAAGCAGGTGAAAGCGAAACCTGCGGCGTTTGCGGATATCGCCAAGGCCCATTCGCAGGATCCCGGTTCGGCGGTGAACGGCGGTGATCTTGGCAACTTCAAACGTGCCGACATGGTGAAACCGTTTTCGGATGCGGCTTTCGGCATGAAGGTGGGAGATGTTTCCGGTGTGGTGGAATCTGAATTCGGTTTGCACATCATCAAGCTCACGGGTATCTCCGAAACCAAGCCGCCGTCGTTCGAAGCAGAGCGCGGCAAGATCGAAACGGATTTGCGGCGTGCATCGGCCACCAAGGAGTTTGCCGCCTTGGCGGAACAGTTCAGCAATATGGCGTTCGAGCAGTCCGACAACCTCAAGGCAGCCGCGGATTTGAGCAAATCGCAGGTTCAGCAAAGTGCATTCTTTGGCCGTGGCGCTGCCGCCAACGATGGCCGTCTGAATAATCCGAAGCTGATGCAGGCCATCTTTTCCGACGATGTACTAAAGAACAAGCGCAATACCGAAGCCGTAGAGGTGTCGCCGGGCACTCTGGTGGCCGCGCGCCTGCTGGAATACAAGCCTGCCGTGGTGCGGCCCTTCGATCAGGTGCAAGTGGAGATCCTCAACAAGTTGATACGTCAGCGCGCCACGCAGCTGGCGGCGCAGGAAGGGCGTGCCGCGCTGGAGAAGCTGCGTCAGGGGAAGGACGCCGAAGTCAACTGGAGCAAACCGCAACTGGTAAATTTTTCCAGTCAAATCAAAGATTTGGATGACGATCTGCGTAAGCAGATTTTGCGTACCGACGTGTCAAAACTGCCGGCCTATTCAGGCGTGGAGACACCGCAGGGTTACACACTGGTACGCGTAACGCGTACCGTGGAGCCGGAAAAGCTCGATGCCGAGAAGGAAAAGAGCCTTACCACCGCCCTGCAGCAAGCGCTGGCGCAGGAGCAAAACGCCGCGTATTTGGCGAGCCTCAAGCAAAAAGGCGAAGTGAAAATCCGCAAGGAATCGTTGAGCGAGAAGAAGGACAAGTAATCACCCGCTGCCCGCCACAGGCAAACTTGCTGGTGGAGCGGTTGCGCGCAAACGCGGGCTGACGTGCGCGGGAGCGCACGGATTGTTGCCCATAGGCCTTGCCGCCCGGCGTGGCCGGGAGTCCGCTTGTTGCAGTCTCAGTCCGTGATGCGGCATCGTGGTATCCAGGCTTCTCCGCCGGTGAGCCGGTGCGTTGCACCGTACTGGGGGTGCTCCTATAATCATTTGCTGCAACAGGCATTTCGTTCATCCGCTTCCAACCATCCACGTTTCCCACCAATACCAAGGAGTTCGATCATGGGCTATCCCAAAATTGTTCATACCGAAGAAGGCATGCGCGAAGGTTTGCAAATTGAGAGCGCGAGGATTCCAGTCGATGACAAAATCCGTTTGCTCGATGCGCTGTCGGATACAGGACTGAAGGAAATTGCGGTCGGCTCGTTTGTCAGCCCGAAGTACACGCCGCAAATGGCGGTGATGGAGGAGCTGGTGACGCGCTTTAAGCCGCGGCCGGGCGTGCGTTACGTGTACACGGCGTTGAACGACAAGGGCCGCGAGCGTGCACGTGCCTACAGCCCGCCGCTCACCAAAAAGGCGCTCGAATACGCGACGCGCGTGGACATGTGCGACGTGTTCGCCCAGCGCAATACCAACCGTTCGGTGGTGCAGCAGGTTGCAACGTGGCCCAAGAGCATTGAACAGGCCGTAGCCAACGGCGCGACGGAAGGCTGCATGTCGATCAGCAATGCATTCGGCTCCAACTGGAGCGGTGATGTGACGGTGGAACAACTGATGCACATGTTCGACCGCATGCATAACCTGTGGGCGGACGCCGGCATCAAGGTAACGAAAATTGGCATGTCCGACGCGATGGGCTGGAACATGCCGCATCAGGTCGAAGCGTGTGTCGTCGCCATTAAACAGCGCTGGCCGCTTATTCGGGATTTCAATTTGCATTTGCACAACACGCGCGGCGTGGCGCTGGCATCGGTCTACGCGGCGATGAAGCAGATGGACGGCGATGACACGCTGCGCCTGCAATCGGCCATCGGCGGTATGGCAGGCTGCCCGTATTGCGGCAACGGCCGTGGCGCCGGGATGATCGCCACCGAAGACTTGATGCACATGCTCGAAGAAATGGGCATTGACACTGGTGTTGATCTGAACAAGCTGATCGAAGCGGTGTGGCTGGCCGAGGAAGTGGTGGACCATCAACTGTACGGCTTTGTATCCAAGGCCGGCCCGCGTCCGCGCTTTAACCAGCTTTACGCGATGGACATGCCGCACATCGAAACGCTGGATCAGGCGAAGCACTTCATCAAAGGCCCGAAAGCCTACGAAGGTGCACATTCGCCGTGGGCCAAACCCATCACCAGCTGGATGCGGCCCGAGGCGCCGCAAGGTGAAGTTGCTCCGGCACTGGCGTTGCGTGCGGCGGGCGGGCATTCGTAAACGATGCGGGTCGCTTCTGATGCGTCAGGTCTGAAGTAGTAGACAGCTACCGTGCCCCCTCTTCTGCCTTGTGGAAGAGGGGGGAGCGGGGGCCGAAGAGCGGCAATCACGAGTTACAGCGCCCTTTCGTCAATCTGCACCTAAAGGTTTTTCCAACGGGTTTTTCCAACAGTTGTTTTCAACACGGCGTTCAGTGGCTTTGAACGGCCGCTCACGTCAGTTATTTGCACGCCGCATCCTCAAGCCAGTGGAGGAGTGTATGTTACGTAAGTATGTGTTTTTATTTATATTTTTAAGTAGCGCTGCCGCGCTCTTTGGGGTGTCGCCACGCACTGCGCTTGCGCAGGTCAACGTAAGCAACTATCCCACCAAGCCCATCCGCATGATCGTGACGTTTCCGCCCGGCGGCAGTACCACTATCGTCGCGCGCCTGATCGGGCAGAAGCTCACCGACAGTTGGGGTCAGCAAGTGGTGGTCGACAATCGCGGCGGCGGCAATACCATTATCGGCACCGAGGCCATGGTCAAGGCAGCGCCCGACGGTTACACGTTGCTGCATGTGAGCAGCACGCACACCATCAATCCGAGTTTGCTGAAAACGCCGTACGACGCGATCAAGGATTTCTCGACCGTGGCGACCCTGGTGGGCACCGAGACGCTGCTGGTGGTTAACCCGCAAGTGCCGGCAAATAATTTGCAGGAGCTGATCATGCTCGCCCGATCCAAGCCCGGACAACTTAACTTCGCGTCGTCGGGCAGCGGCACGTCGAATCACCTGGCACTGGAGCTCTTCAGCATCCTAGCCAGTATCAAGATGCAGCACATTCCACACAAAGGTGCGGGGCCGGCGGTGACCGATCTCATCGGTGGCCAGGTGCAGGTGTTCGCCAACAACGCGCTGCCGCTGACGCCGTTTGTGAAAAGTGGCCGTATCCGTGCACTGGCAATTTCAGGGGACAACCGCCTGATTTCCCTGCCGGAAGTGCCGACATTTACTGAAGGAGGCGTGCTGGGATTCATAGCTAATTCGTGGCAAGGCGTGCTGGCGCCGGCGAAAACACCGCGTGCGATCATTGACAAACTGTCGGCGGAGTACGCACGCATCTTGCGAACGCCGGAAGTCAGGGATACCCTGCAGAAAATGGGTGCTGATCCCATGGTCGGCTCACCAGATCAGTTTGCCGCACTGATCAAAACCGAACTTGTGCGCTACGCAAAACTGATCAAGGAAGCGAAAATCAGGCTGGAGTGAATCGTGGTCAAGAATAGGCAGAGACTATGACAGATAACATAAGCAACAGACGCTCGTGGATGATCGTGCCGGCGCATGACGCCGACGCGTCGGCGCGCTGCGCGGACAGCAAGCCCGACGTGGTGGTGCTCGATCTTGAATATACGGTGCCGCCCAGGGCCAAGGTGGCTGCGCGCGAAGGGCTGGCGGCGGCGATCAGAAAACTGGCCGATGGTCAGATCGCTGTCTTTGTGCGCATCGACCGTGAAACGCGCTGGGCCGATGCGCGTGCGGCGATCACGCGCGGAATCAAGGGCATTATTTTTGCTGGCCCCGACAGCCCGGAAGAAGTCGCGGAACTGGGTGATCTCATCACGGCAATGGAGCGGGAGCGCGGTGTCGAACCGGGCGAGACAGAACTGGTGCTGATGATGGAGTCCGCGAAAGGCTTCTGGAATTTAGCAGCCATTGCGCAGGCGAGCCCGCGCGTCACTGCGCTGGGCGTGGGGCGCATCGATTTAACCATGCGGCTGGGGCCGGTGCCGCAGGATGAATTCCGGCTGTATCGATTCCTGATGACGCGTGCGCTGGTGGTGGCGCGCATGTTGCGTAAACAACCACTCGGCGCGCTGTGGCGGCCGGATTCGCGTGGTGGTGTGGCCGCACGGGACAGCACAGCGAAGGCTGCGCGCGAAGCGCGTCTGATGGGGTTTACCGGCTGTGTGTGCGCGACGCCGGAGCAGGTTGCGCCGGTGAATGAAGGTTTTGCCCAGGTATGAACACAATGATCAAGCAAGACGAAACCAGGGATCTGACGTTGGCGGGTGACTCGCCCATGCCCAAATATATCCGCCGTTCAGTGTTGGCGCTGTCCATCGACGATACGCAATTGGGCGACAAGGCGTACGCCTCGTACGCGGATGCGATCATTCTGGATTTTGCGAAAAAGGCTAATGTTGATTGGCAGGCTGAGTCGAAGGCTCGCATGCCCATGGCGATACACGCGGCGAGCCGGGGTGCGGCGGAAGTTTTTGTGCGTGTTGGCTGTGACGGCGTTGTTGCTGAACTCGAATCGGTGGTATTTAGCGGCATTGCGGGGGTCGTGGTAAAGGGTGTCACCACAGCTGCAGACGTTACTGCAGTGGCAAGCGTTCTGGATTCACTTGAAGTCAGCCGAGGCATCCCTCGTGGCACGCTGGAAATCGATATCGAAGTCGATACTGCCGGTGCGGTATGGCACGCGCTTGACATCGCGCGCGCCAGCGAACGCTTTGGTGCGTTTTATATCAATGAGCCGGCGCTGTGTAAAAACCTCGGCATGCAGACCACGGCAACACTGGCGTTTGATCCGCTGGAATACATCAAGTCACAGTTGATCACGGTGGCGATCTCGGTGGGTGGGCAGGCGCTCGGCATGAGTTATCCGTTGAGCCTCACTCACGACAAAGTGGACGATGATACGGTGAAAAAAGCCGTACGCATCGCGCGCGACACCGGCTTCAAGGGCGCCTTGTGCGCACACGCCTCGTGGATCAAACATTGCAACGCCGGCTTTTGCCCGTCGCCCGAGGAGGCTGCCTACTACGTGAAAGTGATCGACGTGTTTGCCGAGGGCCTGAAGCGGGGCATGGCATCGGTGCCGATAGACGGCAAGATGATTGATGTGCCGGTGGATTTGCGTGCCAAACTGTATCTGAAATGGGCAAACCGGGTCCAGGCGCGGAATGAAGCCAAGGCCGTGGCGCACCGCTAGTCGAATGCAAATTATCTGAGTGGAATGAATCATGAATAATCGGGTCGCCCGCTGTGTAATGTTCGTCACACCCACCAATCCTCGCTTTATCGACAAAGCCTGGACCCGGGGCGGCGACGTCTACATTCTTGATATCGAAGATTCCATTGCGCCCGCCGAAAAGCAGCGCTGCCGTACGTTGATCCGCGAATCGATTGCGAAGGCCAACAAGGGCGGGGCGTCCATCTACGTACGCATCAATAAGCCGTTTGTCGATGCCGATCTGCCGTACGCGGTGTGGCCCGGCGTGGATCGCATCATGCTCCCGAAAACCGAATCAGCAGCCGAGTACCGCCGCGTTCACGACATCATTCTCAAGCTCGAAAAAGAGCGTGGCATCGTGCCGGGCACCATAGAACTGTATCCGATGATTGAATCCACGCTGGGTGCCGTGAATATTTACGAAATTCTCACATCGGCGCCGCGCAAGTTGCGTTCCATGGGCGGCGGAGGTGGTTACGACATGGCGGTGAATCTCGGCATCGAAATGTTCGCCAGCTTCGATCAATATGCGTTTCCGCAGGCCAATGTCGCGCTGGCGGCGATGGCGCTGGACATGGAGCCCACGGGGTGCGTGTTCGTGCCCAATCCGTCCGGGCGAGTCGATCAGGCCGATCAGGCCACGCAACAGGCTTCCGCACTGCACGCAGCCGGTGTGCATCATGCCGGTGCGCTGCACCCAAATTTCATCGAGCCACTGGTCAAAGGTCTGTCTGCAACGGCGGATGAAATCGCCTGGGCACACAAAGTCATCGCTGCATTCGACAGCTTGACCGACGAAGGAGAATCAGTCGGCATGCTGGACGGCAAGGTCGTTGACAAATTCGAGAACGATCTGGCCAAGCGCACGCTGATGTGGGCGGCAGACTGTGCGGCGAAGGATGCTTACAAGGTTCGGGCTATGGAGCGGGCGCAGGAAGCGAATTCGTAAGGAATACGAGTTTTCCGCATCGATTGACATGGCGCCCCGAAGACGAATCGAACGTCCGACCTGCCCCTTAGGAGTCTGGTTCAGTGGACATTCCATGCCGGGATTTCAGGTGTGCGGTGTGCTCACTTTTCCTTGCTACATCAAACGCTTGAGTCTGTTTTTCGCGTTCCCCGGCAGCGCAATGGTAATGGTGTTGAAAGGCGTTTACAAGCATTGATTTGTGATGAAGTTGTGATGACTTTTCGCTTTGAAAATCGCGCTGAGTTGTGACCAGTTTGTGATGGCATGGCATTTCTGCTTGCGGCGTTCCAAATCGTGACGCACTCAACGTGGCTCCGCACTCCATGATGCGCCCGCGCGGAATGTTTCATCTTGTGGGACTGTCCTGTCGCACCCCATGCCGGGTGCGCGCGTATTTCGATGCAAA
>SYEN01000343.1 GCA_005800795.1 Burkholderiales bacterium
GCCGACGATTCCGCAGCTGTATGTGAACGGCGAATTCATCGGCGGCTCGGATATCGTGACCGAGATGTATCAAAGCGGCGAACTGCAGAAAATATTGAAGTAACGCCTAGCGCGCCCGCGCGCAAACTCGCGACAAAAAAGGCCATGCTCAGCATGGCCTTTTTCTTTACGCGTGGCGTCCGCTAATTGGGTTTAGGCGCGGTGGCGCCGCCGGCATCGCGCCAGCCATCCATGCCGCCCGCGATCAGCCGCGCTTTGTAACCGTTTTTCGTCAGATAGTCGACCGAGGCATTGCTGATCGATCGGCCATGCGCGCAGAACAGTAGGATTTCCTTGTCCTTGGGCAGCGCACCGCTCCACTCGGCTATCTTGTCGGGGTGCAAGCGGCGCGCGTTCGGTACGCTGACAGTATCTTTGTCGTAATCGCTGCTTCTCCGCAGATCAAGGATCACCGCGCTGTCGGGCTGCGCCAGCACTTTTCGCAAGTCCGCGTGCGAGATCACGCGCTCGGTGGAGGGTTGTTTGGAATAATCGGTGCCTGCCGCGAACGCCGTCAGCGGCACCACAAAAAATCCAATAAAAACAAATAGATACGATTTCAGCCAATGCATTACACCCTCCGTCGACAATAACTCATTGCACGCCCAGCCCGTATTGTACGACCAGCACCAGCGCAATAACAAATAGCAGCCGCAACAACCAGCGGCGATAGGTTGTGGCGTCGATGCGGTCGCGCAGGCGTATGCCAACGACGCTGCTGACGGCGGCGATCACCACCAACGGCAGCGTTGCCGCCCATTGTGTCCACGTGACGCCGCCTTCTGCCGTCAACACAACGAACTGCGTAGGTTTGCCGATGGTGAAGCACATGTTGAGCACCTGCACAAAAACATTGCGCTCCAGATGCAGCGGAAACAAATACATCAACAGCGGCGGCGTTGCGATATTGACCGAACCTTCGGTAAAGCCCGCCAGCAGGCCGAATCCCACGCCGCAAGCGACGCGATGGCGCGCCACAAACGCCCATTCCACGCGGCCCAGGTGATCCATATAAAGATACAGCAGAATCACGCTCGCCAGCACCAGCGCGAATGGAAATTGGGGATACGCGACAAACAGCCGTGCACCCACGGCCGCGCCCGCCAGCATGCACAGCGGCATGAACCAGAAACGGCGCAACGTCGCCATGAACGGCCCGGACAGACAGATCACCGCCACCGTGGCGGCAATGCACGGCAGCACAATCAGGATCACCGCCGTGCGCATGTCCGTGACGGCGGCGATCATCGGCGTAGCCAGCATCGGGAAACCCAAGCCGAGCGCGCCCTGCACCAACCCGGCAAAAACCAGTACCAACACGACCCACAGCAGGATTAAGGGCGAGAGATTTTCAAAGCCGGGCACGAGATGGGCGCCTAAATCGGCATTGTAACGGGGAAATCGTGCCCGCTCGCCGCCGGGTTACAACGATGCGTTGATGCACCGCGGCGGAAGAGTAAAATTACCGCATGGCATCGCGCGACATCGACGCGCGAGACAACCGCAGGGGAATCGAATCGTCATGGCCGAGTCCACGTTATACGATGTACTGGAAGTCAGCAGCACGGCATCTGCTGAAAGCATTGACGCCGCCTATCAGCGGCTGGTTGAAAAGTTTGATCCCGCAAAGGAAGCCAACACCCACAAGCCGCACGCGCGCGTACAACTGGACGCCGTGAAGCAGGCGTATCTGACGCTGGGCGACGCGGAGAAACGCGCTATCTACGACCGCAGGTTGATGATGCGCAACAGCAGCGTTCCATCCTACGCCGGCGCTGCGCCGGTGAACGCGCCGTTCTGGAGCGTGCCGAAAATGCTTATCGCCGGCGCCATCATCATCGGCGCGACGGGTTTTTATTTCAACCATCAAAAGGAACAGGCGCGCATTGAAGCGGAAAAAGTCGTCGCGCTGGCCAAGGCCAGGGAGGCCGAAGCCAAGGCGCGTGCCGACGCCGAAGAGCAGCGGCTGGGACTGCAGCGCGAGCGCCAGCGCGAACTGGCCGAGCGCCGGGAGGCCAACCGGGTGCGCGCCGAACGCGATGCCGACCTGCGCCAACATCAGCGCGACGTGCGCACCAACGAAGTCACCAATCGCGTGTTCTCGGCGGCTGATCGCGAACAGGCGAGACGCGACGATAATCAGAAACGCAGCGAGGAGCAGCGTATCAAACGCGAAGAGGCGCAGGCTGCCACCGCGTCGCGCCAACAGCTCGCACGCGATCGCGCGGAGCTCTGCCGGATTGAACGCGAGCGCTACGGAAAATCCATAAGCTGTTGATTTAATTGATTAATATTATGACACTCAAAACCATACTCTGCGGTGCTGTGTTGATGACTCTGGCACTACTTGCCAGCGCACCAGCGCCCGCTCAGGAACGCAAGGCCTACAAAGTCGTGGATGCGAACGGCAACATTACCTATTCGCAAACGCCACCGGCTGACGGCAAGAACGCACAACCGCTGAGCACCAAACCGGCGATGGCCGGGCGTGGCGGTAACGTCGGCAACGCTGGCGGCCCATCGCCTTACGACAATCCGCACCGCTACGCGGGCCAAACTAACCATGGCTCCAGCACCGGCAACGCCGCCGGACAACCGCCGCCGCAGGAGCAGCGCCTCGCGGCGCTGAAGGCCGAATGCGAACGCCAGCGCGGCACGGATTGCAACAACCCGGCGACCTTGCAGTACATGGATTCCACCAGCATTCCCGGCGGACGGCGGCGGTAAAACACGGGCACGGCGGCGCGTACGTGCTGCGCCTCTAGCGCGGCCTGCCGGATCGCCTACTTGAGTGTTTTGCGCGCCTTGGCAATCGCCGATTTGACGCGCGCCGGCGCAGTGCCGCCCAGATGCGCACGGGCATTGAGAGAGCCTTCCAGCGTCAGTGAGTCATACACGTCGTCGCCAATCAACGGCGAGAACTGCTGCAGTTCCGGCAGAGTCAAATCAGCGAGATCGCACTTGCGCACTTCGCAAAACCGTACTGCCTGTGCCACGGCTTCGTGTGCCTCGCGAAACGGCAGTCCCTTGCGCACCAGATAGTCAGCCAAATCGGTGGCGGTCGCAAAACCCTGAGCCGCTGCCGCACGCATGGCATCCGCATTGACGCTGATGCCTGGCACCATTTCCGTAAACACCGCAAGGCTGTTACTGACGGTGTCGATGGTATCGAAGAGCGGTTCCTTGTCTTCCTGATTGTCCTTGTTATAGGCGAGCGGCTGGCCTTTCATTAACGTCAGCAGCGCCACCAGATGACCATTGACGCGCC
>SYEN01000344.1 GCA_005800795.1 Burkholderiales bacterium
CATGGCCGTTGGAACTGGTAACCCAGCTTTTGCGCTTTGCGTCGTGGGTTTCGTCCGGTGTGATAGCCATGGTCTTGACCTTGGGCCTTTCGTAAGTATTTGTTTTATTTGTTATTTTTATGCAATAAAAATTTTACTGCACCTCGGTATCGATCACCACCGTGAGATTTTTACCGTTGTTGCTCACTGGCTTGGTCGCACCCTGCAGGTCGCCGGGCTGCGGCATGGCATTGCCGCTTTTCGAAATGCGCGCGCCGATGACAACTTGCCTGGCACTCGACAGAGTCGCCGCCGGATTCATCGCCATGCTGTCATCGAGCGAAAATTTGACCGGCAGCTCGCTGGCCTTTTTGCGCTGAATCGCCAGCGGCATGCGCGGGCCTTCGGCGGCGCGCGCGAAAATGAACACGGTGTCGTTGGGGGACACTTTCGCCGCAAGCGCAGGCGCGAGTGTTACGGTGCCACTGACGCCGGCGCCCGCCGCCGACAAGGATTTATCCGGTGCAGATTTTTCCGGTGCAGATTTTTCCGGTGCTTTCGACACGGGCTTATCCGGCGCAGCCACCATGGCCGCACTACCCCCCGCCCGCGAACGCGCCTCGGCAATACTCCCCTGTACGTTGCGGAACATCTCGGTATTGGGCGGCACCAGCGTCGCCATTTTTTCCCAATGCTTGATGGCGGTGTTGAAATCCTTCTTGTCGAACGCAATGGTGCCCGCCAACGCCAGTGATTTGACGTGATTCGGATCGATTTTCAACGCGCGCATGATGAGTTTTTCAGGCTCGCCGAGCAGGCTTTGCCCTTGTGCCATCGCCATCGCATCGGCGTAGTCCGCCAAGAGGTGCGGGTTGTCGGGCACACGTTCGACCGCTTTGGCGTAGGCGGCGGCGGAATCGTCATAGCGATTCATCACCGCGTACGAACGGCCCAGCATCGCCCAACCTTGCGCGTCGTCCGGGTTCTGCTTCATGCGCTCGGCAAGTTTGCCCACCATGGCCTCGATCTGCTCGGCGCTGGGCGGCTTACCTGCACTCGCCCCATGCGGGGGCGCCGCCACGGGAGACAAAGCACGCGGCGTACCCACCGCAAAATACAGCCCCACCGCCAGCAGCGGCACGGCAATGCCCACCACCACGGCGGGGATGCGGCTGGTATCACGACCTGCGACGGGCGCGGCCACGGCAACATCGTCGAGCAGCCGCCGTTCCAGCTCAACACGCGCGCGTTCGTACTGCTCCTCGCTCAACGTGCCGGCGTTACGGTCCGCCTCAAGCTCGGCTTGCTGATCGCGATACACCGCGATATTGAGCGTGCGATTGGCGTCCCCTTCACGGGTATCGTCAGCCTTGGCGCTTTTGCGCCACAGGGGCGGCAGGATGAACAGCAGTGCAACAACAATCAATATCGCCGCAACAATCCAGAATACCGTCATCAGCGCCTCGTCTTGCCACTGTTATTTTTGTTGTCGACGATGCCGCCCAAGAGCGCGGTCGCGCGCGCGCGTTCCTCGTCAGTCAGCGACGGTTCCGGTACAGGCGCCACACGTGCGCGCAACCGTCGGTACAAAGCGATCAACCCGCCGATCATCAGCAGTCCCGGTCCAAACCACAGCAGCACGGTTGACGCTTTCAGCGGCGGACGATACAGCACAAAATCACCATAGCGTTCAGTCATGAAACTGATGATTTCTTGTTCGCTGGCGCCTTGCTTGAGTTTTTCGCGCACCTGATTTTTCAGATCGACGGCAAGGTCGGCGTCCGAATCGGCGAGTGACTGGTTTTGGCATACCAGACAGCGCAACTCTTCCGCAATGCGCTGCACGCGCTTGTCGAGGCCCTCAATATTGGCACCAGGCGTGATTGGCGCTGCCGGCACTGGCGCTATCTGCATCGAAAAAATAATCAATAAAAACAGATACTTACGCATGGCCATCAACCGTTCAACCTAGCCACCAAGGGCAGGATTTTTTCATTCAGCACCTCGGGTGTAACCGGCCCGATCTGCTTGAAGCGGATCACGCCCTGCTTGTCGATGACATAGGTTTCCGGCACACCGTAGACACCGTAATCGATGCCGATGCGGCCCTGCACATCGTAAGCCGACAGCACATAGGGATCGCCAAAACGCTTCAACCACGCGATGCCATCGGGCCGCTTGTCCTTGTAATTCAAACCGTAGATCGGCACCTTGCCGCTTTTCGCCAGCTCGACCAGCACCGGGTGTTCATCGCGGCACGACGCGCACCATGACGCCCACACGTTGAGCAACCATACCTTGCCCGCCATGTCCTTTTGTGAAAAAGTCTTGTCCTGGGCGTGCAACTGCGGCAGCTCGAACGGCGGCGCGGGCTTGTTGATCAGTGGCGACGGCACCTCGCGCGGATTCAACGTCAAACCTACGCCGAGGAACACCACAATGACCGCGAAGATGGCGAGGGGCCACAACCAGCGATGCATGACGTTACCTCGCGGGCGCCGTGCCGGCGGGCACAGTTTCTTCGCGCCGGCGCGAGGCCAGCCGGTAACGGCGATCCAGCACCGCAAGAAATCCGCCCAGCGCCATCAGTACACAGCCACCCCAGATCCAGTCTACGAACGGCTTCACCTGCACGCGTATGACCCAGGTTTCCACATTACCCGTGCCGACGGATTCGCCCAGCGAAACATACAGATCACGCGTAAAGCCGGTGTCGATCGCCGCTTCAGTCATCGGGTTTTTCTGCACGTTGTAGATGCGCTTTTCAGGGTACATGGTGGTGAGCGGCGCGCCACTTCGGGTGACGCTGAAGGTGCCGCGCGCGGCGACATAGTTGGGGCCTTTGACATCATTCAGCGCATCGAACTTGAACGTATAGCCGCCGAGCTCCACCGATTCGCCGACGGTGAGACGCACGTCTTTTTCCGACTCATAACTCTTCACCATGGTCACCCCCACCACGAACACAGCCATGCCCGTGTGCGCGAGCAGCATGCCGTAGTAGCTGCGCGATTGCATGCGCATTTTCGCCATCACGCCATTGCCGGACGACTGCTTCAGGCGCGTTATCAAATTCACCGAGCTGCTGGCGGCGATCCACAGCGCCAGTATCAGACCGAAACTCGCCAGCGGCGTCCACCGGCCCATGGTCAGCGGCAGCAACAGCCCAACGGCCACTGCCACGGCCAACGCCCACTTGAGCCGCGCCGCCAGTTCCGGTACTTGCGCCTGCTTCCAGCGTGCCATCGGCCCCACGCCCATCAGGAACAGCGCTGGCGCCAGCAGCGGCACGAACACGGTTTCAAAATACGGCGGCCCCACCGACAGCTTGCCCAAACCCAGCGCGTCGATAAAGAGCGGATATAACGTGCCGAGCAACACCGATCCGGCGGCCACCACCAGCAGCACATTGTTGGTGAGCAGCATCGATTCGCGCGACACCACTTCAAAGCGCCCGCCGAGGCCCACCTTGTGCGCGCGCCAGGCAAACAGCGCCAGCGAGCCGCCGATAACCAAGGCGAGAAATCCCAAAA
>SYEN01000345.1 GCA_005800795.1 Burkholderiales bacterium
GGTACCGCCGACATCGCCGCCGGTTTCAAATACCCGCGCTTTCATGCCGAGTTCGCGCAGGCGATACAGCTGATGCATGCCGGAAATGCCGGCGCCGATGACAATGGCGTCGTACGATGCGGCTGCCTGAGTGTTGTCCATGATGTGTGGTTTTCGAGTGCCAAGGGTGCCGCGCGAGGTGCGACGGCGTGGCAGCTATTCTACGCGGGCAGCGTGTGCTGCCCTCTATTCATTCCGGATGTTGGCCACCTTGGCAGCCTTCGCCCACTGATCACGCTCGTTTCGCAGGAAAACCGCGAATTGCTCCGGCGAACTCGCCACCCCGTCGGTGCTGTCGAGCGCCAGCCGCGACGAAACATCGGGCCGCTGAATGGCTTTTACCACTTCGCGGTGCAGCCGTTCGATGATGGGTTTGGGCACGCCGCGTGGCGCGAGCAGACCGTGCCATTGCGTGACGGTAAAGTTTGCCACGCCGGCTTCATTCATGGTCGGCAGATCGGGAGCGGCCTTCATGCGCGCGGGGCTGGCCACGGCCAGCGGGCGTAGCTTTTGCGCGCGTATCTGGCTAAAGAGTGATCCGCCACTCAGGAAACTGATCTGCACCTGACCTGACAGCAAATCGGTCATTGCTGCGCCCACGCCCTTGTACGGCACATGCGTGAGCGGCATGCCGGTCAGGCTGCCGAGGAGCGCCGTGGCCAGATGGCCGAGCGAGGCGTTGCCGGTGGAGGCGTAACTTAGCTTGGTGGGATTGGCCTTCGCATGGGCGATGAGTTCCTTCATCGATTTCACCGGCAGCAACGGGTGCACGGTGAGGATGTAGGGGCTTTGCGCCAGTTGCGAAATGGCGTCGAAATCGCGGTACAAGTCGTAACGCGTTTTGTTGACTACACCGTACACGACCAGGCTCGCCGATAGCATCATCACGGTGTAGCCGTCGGCTTGCGCCAGCGCGGTGATCTCGGCGGCGATGCTGCCGCTGGCGCCGGCGCGGTTATCCACCACCACGCCCTGGCCCAGCGATTCGGTCATCGCGGTGGCCGCAAGCCGCGACACAAAATCGAGCCCGCCGCCCGCGCCGGATGAGACTGTCATGCGGATGGGTTTGGTGGGGTAGGTGGTGGGTTGTGCCGTTGCTTGTGGCGCGATGGGGGTCACGGCGATGGCCGTCGCGAAAAGTGCAGTGGTTCTCATGCAGTAAACTCCGGGGAAATGGTGCTGCGAGTGGCGGTGCGCCATGGTAGGGGATGGCTGGGGGTAGCGCCAGATGCATTAATGTAAGTATTTATTTTAATTAAATAATTTTTAAAGCGCTTTGAGACGAACAAACTTGATCGGAGTTACGAATTTTGCCGTAAGTGCCTGTCGCGATATTGCGAAGATAGACGAGGCGCCACTTCCCAGCCAACAGCTTTTCCGCGAAGGCGGGAATCCGTAACCCTGTGCCCGATGCTACTGTGTTATGGGTTCCCGCCTTGGTGGGAACGACAGTGCGGGTATTGATACCGCTATTGAAACAGTGAAATGTTGTCCAGTGACGAAGGAGCAGTGATGTCAGCCGTAGCAATATTCACCGCAGGCCACTACCGCTTTATCAAAGCTGTGTTCCAGTATTCCGGCGGTGTTGCCGCGGAAGCCGGTTATGAAATCGAGCGCGCGCGATTTCTGAAACCTCTGCCGCTCACTGACGGCTTCGCGGCGGTTGAGGCGCATCTTAAAAAACTTGGTCAGCCCGTCACCGCGTTCGCTGCTTGCGAGCTGCGTTCGCCCGGCCAGTTCACCGAGCAGGGCTTTATCGATTTCAACAAAGCATACGTCACCACGCTGGAGCGCTGGGGCATCTACACCGGGGCCCGCGGTAACGAACAGCCGGTGAACCCCGTGGCGCGCACCAATGTGTGCCCGATGTATGACCCACCGCGTGAGCCGGTGATGTCGGCATTTTCCTACACGGTGCCCACGGCTTCTACGCGCGGCACGTTTGTGCTCGCCGGCGGCGGCGAAGCCCGTGCGAGCGGGGGCACGTATCGCGAGCGCATCGTACGGCTGGGCGACACCTCGGCTGAAGGCCTGCGCGAAAAAGTGCTGTTCGTAGCCGCTGAAATGGAGCGCCGCCTCGGCCTTCTGGGCTTTGGCTGGCAGGACTCGGTTTTCACGCAAGCCTATACCGTGCAGAATATCGGCCATCTCGTCGGCGAAGCGCTGGCCGCAAGGGGAGCTTGTGCGCAAGGGTTGACCTGGCATTACACAAGGCCACCAGTGATTGATCTGGAATTCGAAATGGATGTGCGAGCCACGGCGCGCGAAATAATCTTATAGGTTTGCATTTAAGTCTTATTCACGGGGAGCCAGCATGAAACAAATCACCAAGAACGTCTACGTCGAAACCTGCATCCGCGGGTGCAATCACGGTTTTGTCACCACCAGCGACGGCGTGGTGCTGATCGACACGCCGCACAAACCCAGCGAAGCGGTGAAACTCAAAACCGAAATCGCCAAGCACGGCCAGTTGCGCTACATCATCAACACCGAACCGCACGGCGACCATTGGACGGGTAACGCGTATTTTGACGTGCCGGTGATCGCGCACGAGGGTGTGCGCAAGCGCATTCTCGAAACCGACATGGCGGCGCACGTGGCGCGCGTGTCCGGCTTCGGCCCGGAGGAACCCGCGCTGATGAAAAGCTACAAGCCCAATGCGCCGATCATCACCTTCAAGAACGGCATGACCATCCACGTTGGCAACCACACCTTCCAGATGATCCACATGCCCGGCCACACCATGTCGCAGGCGGCGATCTGCATCAAGGAAGAAGGCGTGGTGTTCACCAGCGACAACATTTTCCACAAAGTGCAGACGTGGCTACAGGAAGCCAACCCCGATCTGTGGTTGATGTCGCTGGAATCGCTGCGCAAACTGCCCGAGGAAATTTTTGTGCCCGGCCACGGTGATCTCTGCGGCAAGTCGTATCTCAATGAACAAGGCGCCTTCATCGAGGAGTGGAAAGACTATGTGAAAAAAGGCATCGAACGCGGCATGACTAAGGACGAAGCCATCGCCAACCTCACCGCCATGACCGACCGCTACCCGATGGATGTGGGCCAGGACGGCATGTCACCGATGGTGATGAAAATGAACGTGGCGAATCTTTATGATTACTTTACGGGGGCGAAGGGCTAAGGCCTAGCGCTTGAGCGTAGCCTGAAAGGAGCGAAACTTACTTCAGGCTCAGTGCCTCGATTGGTCTAGTGATTCCCTGCGTTACTTAAGGGCTGCGATTTCCCTATGTGCCCGCGCGATTCACAATTATCCACGTAGTCACGTGGGAAAAACAAACAACGATTTACCCACCTTTCAAACTACGCGAATAATAAGCGCTGTCCAACAAAAACAACCTCTGCCCGCACGCAGTCGACCGCGTTCCCGTAGCCCGCTCATGAAACTCATCCCAACCACCGTAGTAGGCAGTTACCCCCAACCCGATTGGCTGGTGGATCGCGCATTGCTCTCCAAGGGCGTGCCGCGCGTCAACCTGCATGAACTGTGGCGCATCCCGACTGACCATTTGCACGAAGCGCAGGATGACGCCACGCGCTTGGCGATACGGGACATGGAGCGTGCTGGCATCGATATCATCACCGATGGCGAATGCCGCCGGGAAAGTTACTCGAACTATTTTGTCGCCGCACTCGACGGGGTGGATCTGGATCGCCCGGCCATCATCACCAACACGGTGGGCCGCAAGACCGAGGTGCCGCGCGTGTTTGCGCCGATACGCCGCCGCAACGCGGTGACGGTGCGTGATCTGCAGTTCCTGCGCGCTCACACCGATCGCCAAATTAAAATCACACTGCCCGGCCCGTTTACCATGGCGCAGCAGGCGGGGGGCGATTTCTACAAAAACAAGGAAGAAATGGCGATTGCGTTTGCCGAGGCCGTCAACGCGGAAGCGCTGGACTTGCAGGCGGCCGGCGCGGATGTGATCCAGATCGACGAGCCGTGGCTGCGCAACGACCCCGAGGCCGCGCGGCGCTTTGCGGTGAAGGCGATCAATCGTGCACTGCAAGGGGTGACGGTGACCACCGTGGTGCACCTGTGCTTTGGTTATGCGGCAGTGGTGCCCGGACAAAAACCCACGGGTTACTCGTTTCTCACCGAGCTGGCCGACAGCGCGGCGCAGCAGATTTCCATTGAGTGCGCGCAACCGGCGCTGAAGCTGGATATGTTGAAGGATTTGTCGAACAAGACGATTCTGCTCGGCGTGATTGATCTGGGCAGCCCGCGAGTTGAAAGCGCGCAGGAAATTGCCGGGCGCATCCGCAACGGTTTGAAGCACGTAGCTGCCGAACGCCTGATCGCTGCGCCCGACTGCGGTATGAAATATCTGCCGCGCGACGTGGCGTATGGCAAATTGAAGGCGATGGCTGACGGGGAGGCCGTGGTTAGGGCAGAATTGGCGGGCAGGGCTTGAGCAGACTCGTAGAGCCATTGACGTTTGAATGGCGCGATTTTCCTGGTTCGTGGCAAACCCCATCCGTTCGTCCCAAGGCCGTTGACGGCATCAGCCCGGACAATGCAATGTGTTCTGGAAAGATCAATGGGAAATGGTCCAGTGACTGATCACCGCATCCTGTGGGGCGTAGGCACCTCGCGCACTCTGCGCGCGTTGTGGATATTGGCCGAACTGGATTTGCCGTACGAGCACCGGCGCATCACGTCGCGTTCGGGTGAAACACATACGCCGGAATACACGCTGCTTAATCCCGGCCAGAAAATCCCCGCGCTGCAGGAAGGCGATTTTGTGCTGACGGAAAGTGCAGCGATTGTGAATTACCTTGCCGGCAAACATGGCGCGGCGAAAAACCTGTGCCCGCCGAGCGACCCGCGGCTGCGTGCGCGTTACGACCAGTGGTGTTTTTTTTGCATGATGGAGCTGGATGCCAACACGCTCTATGTGATCCGCAAGCACGAAGACCTGCATGCACTATACGGCGAGGCGCCAGCGGCATTGCTGGCTGCGCGCGACGGGTTTTCCCGGCAGGCGGTTGCGGCGGTTGCGCGGTTAAAGAACGGCGGTTCGTGCGCACCTTTCGTCATGGGTGAACAATTCAGCGGCGCAGATATTTTGTTCACCACCTGTCTTACGGGTGCGATCCGCCGCAACATCGAATTGCCGCGTGAGTTGCATGAGTATCTTGCGCGTACCACTGCGCGTGCGGCGTACCAACGCGCGCTGGCCGCCAACCAGCGGCCATAAAAACCAATAAAAACAAATACTTATGTTTAACGTGCTTTTCCGGACTTTTTGTCCGGATGATCCGCGCTCATGATCGCGCGGAAGGTTAGCACCGGTATCGACGAGCGGTGCAGCACGCGGCTGGCTTCGCTGCCGAGCAGCAGCGCGGCCAGGCCCTTGCGGTAACGCGCGGTCATCACAATCAAATCGCAGCCGCGCGCGTTGGCGGTGTCGACAATGGCGTCATAGGGCTGATTGCCTTTGGCCACCAGCGTTTCGCACGGCACGCCCGCAGCATCGGCGGCTTTTTGCACAAAGGACAAAAAGCTCGCGGCCTGATCGCGCGCCTGCTTGTCCATTTGTTCCTCCATACCGGGCGGCACCATGCCTTCGGATGCCATCATCATCTGGTAATCCTGCAGCACGTGCATGCCGGTGATTTTGGCGCCGCAGAGCTTGGCCAGCTCGATTCCGCGCTCAATGGCGCCTTGTGAGTGCGCGGATCCGTCGGTAGGCATCAAGATATGTTTAAACATAGACCCTCCTCAAAGTCATGATTCAACAATCTTACAGCGACAGCGTACCTACCTTACCAGTACTCCAGCCGCTTGGCACGTTTTCCTTTTGGGCGGGCCGGCGGACTGATGGGCACTTATACGTACGGCCTGAAAATGCAGCGGGACGTTGGTGCCGAGACAGTAGCGGAAGCATGACACCGGTGGCATGACGTGTTGATGAATCCAGTTTGGAAAACTGAATCAGAACAACCCTTTAGTGCCGCCCCCGTCAACCGAAATTGCCGCGCCCTGAATATGACTTGCGGCTGGTGAAACCAGAAACACCGCCAGCGCGGCAACGTCTTCCGGCTGTCCGAGGCGGCGCACGCCAGCTTTTTTCGCGGTTTCGGCGGCAATCTGTTCCACCGTTTTGCTCTCGGCTGCCGCCTGCTGCTTGACGAGGTCGGCATTGCGGTCGGTCTCAGTGCGGCCAGGGTGAATGGTGTTGACGTTGACGCCGTCGCGGATGCCATGACTCGACAGTCCCTTGCTGAAACTCGCCATGGCCGCGTTGACTGAACTGCCGATCAGGTTGGCCGGATTGGGCGTGCGCGCCATGCCGCCATCGATGTTGACGACCTTGCCCTGCGCCGCGCTCAGCATCGGCCAGAACAGCCGTGACAGGCGCACGGCGCCAAAAATTTTAACGCAAAGCCTTCCATCCACACGGTGTCGGGCTGTTCGAGGAAATTGCCGGCCTTGGTGGCGCCGGCATTATTGACCAGGATGTCGCAGCGGCCGTGCGCCTTTTTCACCGCATCGAACACGGCCTGACAACCTTCGATGGTACCAAGGTCGGCGGCGACGATGGTGGGCTTGGGCGCGCCGCTGGCGGCAATCTCCGCTGCCGTCTTTTGCAGATTGACTTCCGATTTGGCGGCGAGCACCGTTTGCGCACCCTGCGCGGCGAACGCCTGAGCGATGGCGCGTCCTATCCCGCGGCTGCCACCGCTGATAACAGCAACTTTTCCGGACAGTTCGTTCGACATGGCACGTTACCTTTTGAATTGTTTGCAATGGTTTGTGTTTGAAGCCACAGGCACGGGCAGGCCGATTACGGCACGCCTTTGTGATCGGCCTCCGCTGCAGGCGAGTCCCCTGTTCAGCAAGCAAAGTGCATCCGGCGCGGCTTGTGCAACGGCATCGCAGCGTCGGGGTAACCGAAACCGATGCAAGAGAATATGTGATCCGCTCGGTATTGGGTGAATTGATGCGCCGGCAACCGTTAGAATGGTGTCTCTATGAAAATCTTCGTTCCCGGTTCCCCATGATCGCTGCGATTGAAGCCTTGCAGCGTTTGCGCGAAGGCAATCAGCGCTTCGTTGCCGAGATTCGCAATCACAAAGGCTTGACGGAAACGCGCCGCCGCGAGGTGGCAGGTGCGCAAACGCCGTTTGCGATCATTCTCGGTTGTTCCGATTCACGCGTACCGGCGGAAATCGTGTTTGATCAGGGGCTGGGCGATTTGTTCGTGATACGCGTCGCGGGTAACATTGTTGCGCCGTCGCAGGTGGGCAGCGTAGAGTTTTGCGCGGCGCGCTTTGGCACGCGGCTGGTGGTGGTGCTGGGCCACTCGCAGTGCGGCGCGGTAGAAGCCACGCTCGAAGCCTTGCGGCGCCCGTCGTCTGAGCAATCGCAAAACATGGGCGCCATTGTCGAGCGTATCCGCCCATCAGTGCAGGGGTTGATCGAAACGCCTTTGGCCCAGGACAAGGATGCGCTGATACACCACGCGGTACGCAGCAACGTGTGCGCGTCGGCCAACCATTTGCGCCACGGCTCGACGGTGCTGGAGGAGCTGATTGAATCCGACGGGCTGCTGGTAGTCGGCGCCGAGTATTCACTGGATACCGGCGTGGTGGAGTTTTTTGACGGTGTGCCGGCGTGATGGCGGCTTGGTGCGCCGCGAGTAAAACGCGCGCCATTCTTGCGTTACGCGCGAGACGCCGTATTCAACCCGCGCATTAACGCATAGCACACGTCGATTACCGGCGTGGGCACGCCAAGCTCGCGCCCGAAGACTTGCGTCTGGCCGAGCAGGCCGTCGACCTCTAGCGATTTGCCGGCCATTGCGTCCTGCGCGGTCGAAGGGCGCATACCAGGGCGGCCGCGCGAGCGCGTGGCCATTTCTGCAGCGTTGATTTCCTTGCGCAGATCAAAGCCCAGTTTCGCCGCTACCGCCACGGTTTCATTGATGATGCCAATGGCGAGTTTCACAATGCTGTCGTCGCTGGCGATTTGAGCAGTATCCAGACGCGTGAGTGCACACAGCGTGTTGTTGGGCGCGTTGCCGATGGCCTTGCGGAAGAGCTCGCTGCGGATGTCGTTGGTGGCTTTTGTCTCGATGCCGGAATCGCCCACGAGTTTGGCCACTTGCGCCAGCCGCGCGCTCGATGAATTGTCCGGTTCCCCGAACACCCAGCGATTCTGCAGCGAATGTTTGATTACGCCGGGGGCGATGATGGCGTTGGGCGAATAGGCGATCGAGCCGATTACGCGCTCAGGGCGGATGTGTTTCCATACGCCACCGTCCGGGTCGAGCAGCGGCAGCGTGCCTTGCTTGCCGCGTTCACCGCCCATGCCGTAGTTGAACCACCAGGGAATGCCGTTTAAAAGCACCACCACCGTGCCATCGGGCTTCACCAGTTTGCCGATGGCCTCGGCCGCTGCGGGCAGCATGTGCGCTTTCAAACCCGTAAAGACAATGTCCTGCGGTGGCAGCGATGCGGGATTATCAGTGGCCGCAGCAGGCCTGCCGCCGATTTCCTTGCCGCCGGTTTGCAGCGTGAGTCCGCGCTCGCGTATGCCGGCGAGCATGGGTCCGCGCCCTACCAGCGACACCTCGCACTGATTTGCTGCAATTAAATGTGCCGCGAGATGACCACCCAGCGCGCCGGCGCCGAAGACACAAACCTTCATGTTGGATTCCTTGTCCTGTTGATTCCGGTTGATTGACAGCCCATTTTATCGCATGGGTTGCACGACCCGCGTGGCGTGGCTAAGCTGCTTGCATGAATCGAGATATTTTCCCAGAACAACTTCATTGTGGCCGCCGCATCCTGGTCGCGTTGATTGCAGTGTTCGTCATGGGTACGCCGCTTGCGCAGACCCCTTTTCTGGTGATTGAAACCACGCTGCCCACCGGCACCTATGCGCAGTTTGCGCTGACGAAAGACAGTGCGAGTTTCGCGGCCGGCAGCCCGGAAAACAAAGACCTCCTCGACAAGGGTTTCGGTTTTCCGTTAAGCGTGCGGCGCGTGCTGGATGGCCATGTGCTGGCGCTGGCGCCATCGACAAAGCTGCTGGTGCCGGCGCCGTTCGGCTGGCGAGGTTTTGACGATGGCACACGTACGCGGCTGTTTACGCCGACCGGCAACGTCGGCGTTGTCATTAACGCCATGCCGACCGACGGTTTCGAGTCATGGGATGAGACCCGCGAGGCGGTGTGGAAACACGCCCGCGAAACCGCCGCCGTACGCGGCAGGAAAGACCCGCGCTATCAGGCACGTCTGATTCGTCTGGCTGACGGCACCTTTGGCATGCGCGAAGCCAACATTTACGATGGCGAGGATGCGCCGTATTCGTCGGTGATCCTGTTCCGGCGGCACCCAGTGGACCCGCGCACGGCGATACGCATGAATTTGTTTGCACCGGTGACGGATTTCGAGCGTTATCTGGCGCTGGTAGCGTTGATGATAAAAGACATGCAGGGCGCCGTCATCGCGCAGGGGCTGGATACGGACGTGAATAGAATACCATTGCAGACACTCATGGCACTACCTTAAGCCGGAGCCATCCAGTAAGGGCGGGCAGAAGGGTGGGTAAAAATGAGAGGCTGAGAGCCTGATCTTGTAAGATGGTGGTGTCTAAAGTCACCGTTCATACAAGGAGGATCAGCCATGTGTAAC
>SYEN01000346.1 GCA_005800795.1 Burkholderiales bacterium
ACTTCACGCTGCCCGTCCTTTTTGTGATGATGAGCAATCATTACGCGTTTACCTATGGCCACCGTTACAACTGGGCGCTGCTGATCGCGCTGTCGCTGGCAGGTGCGCTGATCCGCGTGTGGTTCGTGGATAGACACAAGGGCACGCAGTCGCCGTTGACTCTGATTGCCGCAGGCGCGTTGCTCGCTGTTGTGTTCTGGGCAGGCATGCCGCAAACGCGTACGGGTGGCGCCGCAGTTGAGTTCAAACAAGTACAAACGGTAGTACAGGCGCGGTGCGCAAGTTGCCACGCGCAATCACCCACACAGGCCGGAATCCCCGCGCCGCCCAAGGGCGTATTGCTCGAAACCGAAGCGCAGATACGCGCGCAGATGGCATTGATTGTGCAACAAACCGTAACTACGCGCGTAATGCCTCCGGGCAATTTGACACAGATGCGTGACGACGAGCGAGATCTGATCGCACGCTGGGTGGCCACGCAGACGCCGGGAAAGCCAGCCCGGTAGGCATACCAGCGGCACACAACCGGCGTGCGGTGGCTGCCGCGAAGACCTATGCGATATTGGCTATACTGAGGCATAGACCGAAAGTGTTCTACGAAATGTTGTTTAAAAACAAATACTTACTGATTCCTTCGCGATGGCTCGTCGTGTTTGCCGCTGTCGCAATGATCACCGGATGCGCCACCAGCAAGCCTGAAGGGCCGGTGGACCGGCAGGCGCTGGGCGGCGCAATTGCCATCGATGATGTCACTTTTGTTCGCGCGCGTGTGGAAGCGAAATCGCTCACGGTGAACGACAATGCTTCGGGCATCGGTTACGCCGCAGCGCCAATGATTACCGTGGCCGCGCGCAATGCCTCGCTGAACGTGTTGCGGTATCTGATCGCGGCCAAGGCCGATGTCAACGCGCGAACGCCGGATCGTGACACGGCGATCATGCTGGCCGCACTGTTTCGTGACGACGACCGCGAACGCAGCAGCGCGTCGGCGCTACGCTACGATCAGGCGGTGCGAATGCTGGCGGAAGCCGGCGCCAGTCTTGAAAACGCCGAGTCCAACGCCTACACGCCGTTGGCCTATGCGGCCTATGCCGGCCGCGAACAGGCGCTTTCTTATCTGCTGGAAAAAGGCGCCAAGGTCAACGGCACCGCGCAGGGCCGCGTGGCGCTGGTCAACACGCCGTTGATGATGGCCGCGATGCAGGGCCATCGCACGGCAGCGCTGCTGCTATTGCGCGCTGGGGCCGATGCCAATGTGCGCGTGCGAAACGGCATGACGGCGTTGGAATTCGCGCTGAAACACAAGCACACCCATCTGGAAAAAATCCTGTGCTGCGCCGAGTCGTTAAAACCCGGCGAGACCTTCCGCACGCGCTGCGAATAGTTCCCTGCTGATGCGGCGCCCGCCGCTTATCGTTATTTCAGACTCGAAAAATCCGTCGGGTCCATATATACCGATGCCACCTTGGCGACCAGTGGGCCATTGGCCTCAGACGCCGCGCGCACTGCGATCCAGTCCGCATCCTTGCGAAAGGCATCCCAATTTTGTGTTGCGGCGTCGCGGCTGGCGTGCGCCACCATATAAATCAGCGTGTTGGGCTGCTCGCGTGGCACCCAGTAGCCGATGTTGGTGATGCCATGCCGCCCGAACAGTTTCGTGGTGTGATCGCGAAAGCGCGCCACCACACCGTCGAGTTTGCCCTCGTGCGCGGTGTAGGTGCGCAATTCAAAAATACGGCTGTCTTGCATGGGAGTCTGCCTTGGTGAAGTTAAGAATGAAGGACCGCAGGGGCCATCAGGATACTACGCGAACGCGATCGGGCGTTGAATAAAATAATCAATAAAATCAATTAATTACAATAACCCTCTCAATCACCCCCCAGCTCACGCAGCCGCGCGTACACGGCGTCGTCGAGCGAAATTACACCCTTGGCGATATTGTCGCGGCGCTTTTGCTGGCTGCTGTCGCCGGGCATGCGCACCGTGCCTCCGTGAGTTTGGGCGCGATTGGAGGTTACGAACTGCCGAAACGCCGCCACGCGCGCCGGGAATTGATCGCTCGGCATGAAGAGCTTCGGATCGATCACCACGAAGAACAGTCCGTAGTTGCTGATGTCATCAATCACCAGTTCGCTGCCCGCGAGTATGCCGAGCAACTGCACAGCCAGAGCCAGCCCACTGCCGCGCGGCCCGCCCCACGGCAGAATCGCACCGTCGAGTGCTTCCTGCGGATCTCGCGTCGGATGGCCGGCGGGATTCACCGCCAAGCCTTCGGCCAGCGGCTCGCCCTTGGTACGCGCGAGCACCACGTCACCCCACGTCGTGGCTGAGGTGCCAATATCTATGATGATGGGATCTTCGTCACTCGGAAACGCAATCGCGAACGGATTGGTGCCCATCAGCCGGTCGACACCGCCGAAAGGCGCGACTCGTGCCGTGGTATTGGTGGTATGCATGGCGATAAAGCCTTGCCGCGCCGCACGCTCGACGTAGTACGCGAGCCGTCCGCTGAACCAGGTGTTGTTGGCGCACACCACCGCTACGCCGTTCTTGCGTGCGATATCGATGGCCTTGTCGATGGCGTGCAGCGATACCACGTAGGCCACATTATCGCCGCCGTCGAGCAGCGCCGAGCAGTGATTCTCGCGCACCACGCACGTCGGCCTGGCGGGCGCTTTGCCGCGCAAGGCTTCAGCCAGTGCCAGCACGCGCGGCAAACTGGAGAATTCGTGGCCGCACAGCGCGGCATCCACCAGATGATCGGCGGTGATGCGTGCGTTCTCCGCGCTCATGCCCGCGCGGGTGAGCCCGCGCACGGCGAGACCGGTGGCTTCGGCAATCGTGAGTTGCATAATGACTCTTACAGCACTAGTGCGGTGGGCCTGTGCCGATGGGCGATCACACAATCCGGCGAAATTTGCAGGCTGCGATGAAGCTGGAGTTTACCGGTTATCGCGGGTGCCGGGCGCCGGTGCGGCGGCTGTGTTTTACGGTAGAGTTACGCCATGTTTCTGTTCCGATTAATCCTGCCGTTGCTGGCACTGACGCTCGCCACTTGCGCCACGCATACACCTCGTGGCCCGGTGATCGTCATGCTTGCCGCCATCAACGATTTTCACGGCAACCTCGAATTACCTGCCGGTGGCCTGCCTAAAATCAACAGCGCGACGCGCGAACTGACGCGCACGCCATCTGGCAGTGTGGCGCGGATGGCAACCGTGCTCGAACGATTACGCGCAACGCACCCGCATTTTGCGTTTGTGTCGGCGGGTGACCTGGTGGGCGCGTCACCGCTCGCTTCCGGTTACTTCGACGATGAACCGGCGATTGAGGCGATGAACAGCCTCGGTCTGGATCTCAACGGCGTGGGTAATCATGAATTCGATCGCGGCGTGGCCGAGCTGCAGCGCCTGCAATCCGGCGGCTGTCCGCGGGACGGTTGTAAATCCGGCCAGCCGTTCGGCGGCGCGAAGTTCCAGTTTCTCGCCGCCAACGTCATCGTGCGTGAAACCGGCAAACCTCTGTTTGCGCCTTACGCGATACGAGAATTCAGCGGCATCAAGGTCGCTTTCATCGGTGTCACACTGAAAAGCACGCCTGCCATTTTGCCGCCCAAGGCGGTGGCCGGGCTGGATTTTCACGACGAAGCCGACACGGTGAACAAGCTCGTGCCCGAACTCAAACGCGCGGGTGTCGAAGCAATGGTGGTGCTGATTCATCAGGGCGGATTTCAACGCGGCGGCCCCAATGATTGCAGTGAGTTTCGCGGGCCAATCATCGATGTCGTGCAGCGCTTCGATCCCGCAGTCGATGTCGTCATCAGCGGCCACACACATCAGGCGTACGTGTGCCGCATCGGAGGCCGGCTGCTGACCAGTTCGGGTTCGTATGGCCGGGCACTGACTGCCGTCGAAATGACACTCGACCGCGCTTCGCGCGACGTGATTTCAGCCCATGCGGTCAATCACGTGGTGCGTACCGACATTCCCGAAAACCCGCTGCTGGCTGCGCTTGCCCTGCGGCAGGCGCAACTGTTGAAACGAGTCGACCGCACAGTAGGCCGCGTCACGCAAACCATCACCAACAGCCTGAATGCAGATGGCGAGTCGCCACTGGGGCAACTCATCGCCGATGCACAACTCGAGGCCACACGCGAGGCAGGCGCCGAAGTTGCCTTCATGAATCCCGGCGGCATTCGCGTTCCTGTTGATTACACGGACGGGGGTGCGGTGACCTACTCGGCGCTCTACGCCGTTCAGCCCTTCGGCAACCATCTGGTCACCCTGACGCTGCGCGGCAGGCAGGTGCTGCAACTCCTTGAACAGCAATGGAGCGCCAACGGCCTGCGCCGCTTGCAGATTTCAAAAGGCTCCGGCTTCGCCTGGAACCCTGGCCAGCCCGAGGGTGCGCGCATCGTGCGCGACAGCGTGGTGATCAACGGCCAGCCGCTACAAATGGAACGCGACTATCGCATCTCGGTGAACAACTATCTGGCCGATGGCGGCGACAACCTGCCGATCCTGCGCGAGGGGCGCAACCGCGTCACAGGGATGCAGGATCTGGATGCGCTGGTGGCCTATTTTGAGAAGTGGTCGCCGATGACACCGGGCCGAGAGCGCAGGGTCCGGCAGATTACCCCTCAAGAACACGGCCGCTGAGGGTTTGACTACCACTGTTGTGACGGCTACATTGTATATAGTTGGCATCATAGGCACTACGATAATCACGAACCTGAGCAAGGAGTTCCCATGGCAGACCTGCTGGAATCCATCGAAGATGGCGTCGCTGTTCTCACCCTCAATCGTCCCGAGGCGCTGAATGCGCTCTCCATGGACATCCGCAACGGCCTGATTTCGGCGATGGAGCGTTACGCCGACGACAGTAACGTGCGCTGCATCGTCATCACCGGGGCCGGGCGCGCATTCAGTTCTGGCGGCGACGTGAAAGGCATGGGCGAACGTGCCGCGCGCGGTTATGAAGCGCGCGCGCGCGGAATCCAGTTTTCCAATTCGATACCGATGGCGATGCGCAAGCACCCCAAGGTGATTATCGCCATGGTCAATGGCGTTGCCGCCGGCGCGGGCATGAGCATGTCGCTCGCGTGTGACTTGCGCGTTGCGGGTAAGTCGGCACGCTTTACCACCGCGTTTCTGAAAATTGGCTTGTCGGGCGACTGGGGCGGCACCTGGACATTGACGCGGCTGGTGGGCACCGCCAAGGCGCGCGAACTTTTTCTGATGCCTGACATGGTGGGCGCGGACGAGGCGTTGAAACTCGGCATCGTCAACCGTGTGACCGAGGACGCCGATCTGCGCAACACCACCATGGAAATTGCGCGCCGCATCGCCGACATGCCGCAAGTGGCGGTGGCGGCAGTCAAGCGCAATCTGTTTGCCGCTGAGACCGGGAGTTTTGCTGAATCTCTCGATCACGAAGCCTACAATCAGGCGCGCTGCTCGCAGACCGAGGATCATCGCGAAGCAGTGACCGCGTTCAAGGAAAAGCGCAAGCCGGTGTTTAAGGGGCAGTAACCCCCTTTGCCACAATAGCCACGCGGCGGCGATACCGCGTGGCCGCGTGCGGGATCAGTTCTCCAACACCACCTTATTGCGCAGCGTGCCAAGGCCGCTGATATCCACTTCACATACGTCACCCGGCTTCATGTTGCGCGGCGAGCCATCAGTCCCCATCCACATCACATCGCCGGGGTAGAGCGTACAGTATTTGCTGACCTCCTCAATGTAGGTCTCGACGTCGTGAATCATGTCCCACGTATTGAAGCGGTCGACTTCCTGCCCATTCAGACGCACCACCGTGGTCATTTTGCGATAGTCGAGACCGGTGACGATCCACGGGCCCATGGGTTTGAAGCTGTCGGCGTTTTTTCCGCGCCATAGCGTGCGATCACCGCGTTGCCAGGTG
>SYEN01000347.1 GCA_005800795.1 Burkholderiales bacterium
CAGGCCGTAGATTTCACCCGCGTTCACGGTAAGTGACACGTTGTCGAGCGCGGAGAGGCCACCGAAACGTTTGGTGACGCCCTCAACACGTAACAACTCAGCCAAGCTGCGGCCCCTTGCGCTCCGCCGCGAGCTCGCGTTTGCGTGTGCTCGACGGCCACAACCCCGCCGGGCGGTACACCATCACCAGCACCAGCACCAAGCCGAACAGCATCAGCCGCAGCCCCGACGGATCAATGTAAACCTGACCCAGCCACTGCTGTTGCAACGGGCCGACGTAGCGCAGCGCTTCAGGTAGCGTGGTAAGCAGCACCGCGCCTAGCACCACGCCGCCGACGTTGCCCATGCCGCCCAGCACCACCATGGCGAGCACCATGATGGAGTCGATAAGGTTAAAGCTCTCCGGACTGACGAAACCCTGGAATGATGCAAACAGTCCGCCCGCCACGCCACCGAAGCTCGCCCCCATGGCGAAGGCCAGCAATTTAACGTTGCGCGTATTGATGCCCATCGCGCTGGCGGCGAGCTCGTCCTCGCGGATCGCCACCCACGCGCGCCCGATGCGCGAGTTCTCCAGCCGCAGCGAGACAAAAATCGTGATCAGCGCACACGCCAGAAACACAAAGTAGTAGCTGTGCACCGGCGCGAGGGTGAGGCCCATGAATTCATAGGTCTTGTTAAGCGACACGCCGCCCAACTGGATGGGATCGATTAGCGTGATGCCCTGCGGCCCATTGGTGATGTTGATGGGCCGGTTCAGGTTGTTCATAAAAATGCGGATGATCTCGCCAAAGCCCAGCGTTACAATCGCGAGGTAATCGCCTTTGAGCTTTAACGTTGGCGCGCCGAGAATCACGCCAAACACCGCGGCCAGCAGCGCGCCCAACGGCAACAGCGTGAGAAACGACCAGTGCATGCCAAAGTGCGGCGACGCCAGCAGCGCATAGGCATAGGCACCCACCGCAAAAAACGCGATATAGCCCAAGTCCAGCAACCCCGCGTAGCCGACGACGATGTTCAGCCCCAGCGCCAGCATCACAAACAACAGAGCGACATCAATAATGCGCACCCACGCACGGCCCAACGTGGCGTCGATGACAAAAGGTAGCGCCAGCAGGATGATTGCCAGCAAGACCCACTTGATGATCGCCACCTCACGCCTCACGTCTCACTCCTCACGCTTCTCAAGCCCTGTCACCACTATGCGTGCCCATTAACCCCGAAGGCTTGAACATCAGCACCAGCACCAGCACCAGAAACGCAAACACATCGCGGTAATTGCTGCCGAAAATCCCACCGGTGAGGTCACCGATATAACCCGACGCCAGCGCTTCGATCAGGCCCAGCAGTATGCCGCCCAGCATGGCGCCGGGTATGCTGCCGATGCCGCCGAGCACTGCTGCAGTGAAGGCTTTCAGACCCAGCATGGCGCCCATCAGGTAGTGCGCCTGGCCGTAATAAAGCATGACCATAATGCCCGCGACGGCGCCGATGGCCGCGCCCAGCGCGAAGGTAAAGGCAAACACGCGGGTGGCGTCTACGCCCATCAGGCCCGCAACTTCGGGGTTCTGCTCGGTGGCGCGCATGGCGCGGCCCATGCGGCTCGCCTTCACGAACCACAGTAACGCGGCCATGATGGCGCAGTCGAGCACGAAGATAAAACCCTGCGTGCTGGTGATCTGCACCCCGCCAAAAACGATTTTCTCCGGCTTGATAAGGTCAGGCAGTGACATGTACTGCCGCCCCCAAATCAACGCCGCCGCGTACTGAATGACCAGCGAGATGCCGATGCCGGTGATCAGCGGCGCGAGCTTGGGCGCGTAGCGCAACGGCCGGTAGGTGGTGCGTTCGATCACCAGCCCCAGCACCGTGCAGACTATCAGCGAGGCCACCGCCGCCAGCAACAAAATGATGACGGGTGAAACACTGCTGCCTGTGCCACCCAAGGCCATGATGACCGACATCGCCACCATCGCGCCAATCATCACCACCGCGCCATGCGAGAAGTTGATGATGCCGAGGATGCCGTACACCATGGTGTAACCCAGCGCCACAAGCGCATAGATGCTGCCGAGCAGCAGCCCATTCACCAGTTGCTGAAGAAAGGTTTCCACGATCAGTACGCCGCAAAAAAGAAACGGCACCCCATGGGTGCCGTTATGATGCTGTTACTTGTGCACGATGCGCGCAAGCTTCCTTACTTCTTCGCCACGTCTTTGCCTGAGTCTGCTTTTTTGTCGTCGGCTTTGGCTTCAGGTTTTGCTTCTGCCGCCGCGGCGCCAGGCGCTACGGTTTCCAGCGCCTCCCACTTACCGCCTTTCACCACGTAAATGGTGATGGGGCCGTTCTTGAGGTCGCCTTTGTCATCAAACGCGATGGGGCCGATCACGCCGTTGTAATTGGTTTTGCCCACTTCCGCCAGATACTTGGCGGGGTCAGCCGAACCCGCGCGCTTCATCGCTTCGACAAACACCATCACCGCGTCGTAGCCCATGGGCGCAAACAACTCGACTTCCTTGCCGAACTTGGTTTTGTACTTGGCGAGGAAATCCTTGCCACCGGGCATGGTTTCCTTGGGCAGGCCGGGGATGGAGGCCATCGCGCCCTCGGCGGCGTCGCCCGCGAGCTTGATGAAGTTTGGCGTTTGCATGCCATCGCCACCAATGAATTTGGCCTTGATGCCGAGCTCGGCCATCTGCTTGATCATGGGGCCGGCTTGCGGGTCAATGCCGCCGAACATGATGAGATCCGGTTTCAGGCCTCTGATCTTGGTGAGAATGGCTTTGAAGTCGGTGTCTTTGTCCGTGGTGTGTTCACGCGCCACGATCTTGCCGCCACCGGCCTTGATGGTGGCTTCAAAGTTATCCGCCAAGCCTTGACCATAAGCCGTGCTGTCGTCGATTACCGCGATGGTTTTCACCTTCAGTTTATCCAGTGCGTAGCGCGCCAGCACGGGGCCTTGCTGGCCGTCATGCGCTACCACACGGAAGGTGGTCTTGTAACCGTTTTGAGTGTACTTGGGGTTGGTGCTTGAGGGTGAAATCTGCGGGATGCCCGCGTCCGAATAAATCTTCGATGCGGGAATCGACGCGCCGGAGTTAAAGTGCCCGACCACGCCAACAACCTTGGCATCCACCAGTTTTTGCGCCACGGTGGTGGCCTTGGTCGGATCGGCTTCGTCGTCCTCTGCCACCATTTCCAGCTTCACTGGTTTGCCGTCGATGGTAATGCCCGCCTTGTTGGCATCTTCAATTGCCAGTTGCACACCGTTGCGGATGTCTATGCCGATGTGTGACTGCGCGCCGGTCAACGGCGAGGCCGAACCGATTTTCACCACCTGCATTTCTGGCGCTTTTGGTGCATCAGCTTTCTTGGGCGCGGGCGGCGCTTTATCGCCGCAAGCGGCCAAAGCGAGTGCTGTAGCAGCCGCGGCTGCCGAAAGAATAAGTTGTCTGCGATTCATGGTGGGTTTCCCGTGACAAACTGTTGTTTAACCGTTCAAATTTATTATCGTTGCCGCTATCGCGGATGTCAAACGCGGCGGCGGGATTTGGGCGCTTTCGCTGGTATTTTACGTGCCGCCTTGCCGCGTACCGTGACGCCCACCCACGGCTCGATATAGGTGATCAGTTCAGTCATGTCGCGCTTGCCGCCGCCCTGGTTGTAGGCAAATTGCCACAGCTGGCGCGCGGCGCTGCCAACAATCATGGGCAGGCCCAACGCCTGACATTCCTCGATTGCCAGCCCGATGTCCTTGCACGCGCTGGCAATGGGAAAGCCGAAATCGAAGCTGCGTGTCAGTACACAACGCGGAATTTTGTCTTCGGTCGCGGTGTTGCGTCCGCTGCCGGCGTTGATCACCGCAGCCATCGTATCGAGATCCAGCCCCGCCTTGGCGCCCGCCGCAAACGCTTCGAGACTCATCGCCAGCGCAGTTTGCGACAGCATGTTGTTCAGCAGTTTCATCAACTGCGCCTGACCAGGCGTGTCGCCCGCGATGAACACCTTGCCCAACACGGCAAAGATGTCACGGAAATTCGCCACGGTCGCGGCCTTGCCCGCCACCATCACCGCCAGCGTGCCTTTCTCGGCACCCGTGGCGCCGCCCGACACCGGCGCGTCGATCAACGTAATGCGACGTTTCGCCAGCCCTGCCGTGACTTCTTTTTCCATCGCTGAACCGGTGGTGGACAGATCCACCAGCGTCTTGATCGCCTTGCCGTGAATTATCCCATTCACGCCCAGCGCAATCTCACGCAGCACCTGCGGCGAGGGTACACTGGCAAATACAACGCCCGCACGATCCGCCACCTCGCGCGCACTTTTTGCCACCTGCGCGCCCGCCTTGACCAGCGCCTTCACCGCCGCCGGGTTGATGTCATGCACCACCAGTGGGTAGCCGGCGTCCAGCAAACGCCGCGCCATGCGCGAGCCCATTACGCCCAAACCAATAAAGCCGAGGGGTTGTTTTTTCACCATCGTGTGCGCTCCGTTGCCTACGAAATTTTCATCGT
Source organism: Burkholderiales bacterium (assembly GCA_005800795.1). Classification (GTDB taxonomy): domain Bacteria; phylum Pseudomonadota; class Gammaproteobacteria; order Burkholderiales; family SG8-41; genus UBA5216. The sequence continues at coordinate 4,515 of SYEN01000347.1, forward strand.
AGCTGCGGATTGTACGCGTCTTTTCGCGCATAATTCCGTCAAACACTAGGAAGAACTGTCATGAAAGCCATTCGATGGATTGCGTCAGCCGTGGCTGGATGTGCATTAATCGCAGGTCATGCCGTGGCGTTTGCAGCCGAGCGTTACCCCAGCAAGCCGATACGCATCATCGTTGGCGGCACGGCCGGATCCTCTCCGGACGTGCTCGCGCGGCTGATCGGCAACAAGCTCAGCGACATCTGGAAGCAGCCCGTGGTAGTCGAAAACCGCCCTGGCGCCGGCAGCGTGATTGCCTATAACGTTGTGGCGAAGTCGACGCCGGATGGCTATACGCTGTTGCTGGCTTCCCCGGCCCTCGCCATTCAACCAGCGGTTTCGCGCAACCTGCCCTACGACACGCTGAGGGATTTTGCCGGTGTCACCGAAATCGGCTATTCCAACGTGGTGGTCGTTGTGGGGCCCGGCTTGGGGGTAAAGTCGCTCAAAGAGCTGGTCGAATACGCGAACGCGCGGCCCGGCAAGATGTTGAATGCGACGGGTGTTCCCGGCGGCGCCGATTACCTGACGGCGGAGCGCTTCAAATATTTCGCCGGTATCAAGGCCAAGCCCGTCAGCTTCAAGGGCAGTGTCGAATCGTTGCTCGAGGCCTCAACCGGGCGTACGCATTTCAGCTCGACCGGGTTAACGGCGGCGATGCCGCTGATTCAGGACGGCAAGCTGATCCCGCTAGTGCAACTCGTGCCCGGTCTCCCAAACGTACCGGCGGCGGCTGACGTGGTGCCGGGCTGGAAACCGATGGGCGCGCAGGCGATAGTCGTGCGCGCGGGTACGCCGATGGCTATCCGGCAGCAATTGAGCAAGGAGGTCGGCCGCATCCTCGCCATGCCCGACATACGCGAGCGGCTCGCCAACGTGGCGTTCCACATCACGCCGCGTACGCCGGAAGAACATGACAAGAAGCTGCGCGCGGATGTCGCAGCGTTTGCGGCCATCGTGAAGGAAATCGGTTTGCAGGTGAACTGATGGAGGCGGCGAGCAGCGGCATTGACCGTCGAGTAATTTTGTAACTTATGGTTTTACCATTGAATAATTTTCATATTTTCTGGTTGCCACGCTGGCGCCAGTAAGTCGGTGATTTGTCTATCCACGACTAAAACCGTGCCCGCAACACAGCACCGCCATTGCGCAGCGCTCGCTATGACTTTGCGCGCGCCACCCTTGTCAGCTTGATGTAAATAGTTCACAGGGACCGTTAGCCCCGGTGCGGTAAAGTCAAGCCCAGATCGGCGAAAAGCCGCGTTCACCTTGGGAGGGCCACAAGATGGCCGATGCGCGCCAACTGATTATTTGCAGCGATGGGACTAACAACAACGTCACCGGCGGAAAAGAAGACACCAATGTCGTCAAGATGCTGAAGCTTCTCACGCCCGACAACAACAACCAGGTATTGTTCTACGATCCGGGCGTCGGCAACGCTGGAGAGCTGCCCGGGACAACCCTGTGGGACAAGGCACGCCGGTTCTATGGGCGCGTGGAGGGGTTGGCGCTTGGCCGGGGTATCTACGAAAACATCGCCGAGGCTTATCTTTTTCTCATGCGTAGTTATCGGCCTGGCGACCAGATCTATTTTTTTGGGTTCTCGCGAGGCGCGTTTACCGCGCGCTGTATCGCTGGGCTGGTGAATCAATTCGGAATTCTTCGTCCTAGCATGGAATGCATGGTGCCAACCCTCCTGCACGTGTACTTTTCACGTCGCGACAGCGACGAGGACAAAGAACGGAACAAGTTGACCACTGCGCAAATCAAGGAATCGTTTTGCTCGGAGGTCCAACAGCAAGTGCCCATACGTTTTGTCGGCGTGTGGGACACCGTCGCCTCGGTGGGCATGCCGCCATTTGATCTAAAGATTACCGCGCTGCCCACCATTCAGGGCAAGCAATTTCAGCACGTGCGGCAGGCCCTCGCGCTGGATGAGCATCGCGCACCTTTTTTGCCGCGACCCTACACCGACGCAAATGGCGATTTCAAGAACACCGGGCAAACCATGAAACAGCTGTGGTTTCGCGGGTCGCACTGTGATGTGGGTGGTGGCTATGCCGCGGAGGCATCAGCGCTTTCGGACAAACCCTTGGTGTGGCTGCTGGCGGAAGCGGCGAAGTTGGAGCAGGGCCTGCGACTGTGTTATGGCGGGCGCGATTTGCGCGACGAATCGGCGATTGAGGCGGCGTGGCAAGAATCGCGGCGCGCACAGCTCACGAAAGAAGCAGGCAAGATACACGCCGTGCCCTACTCCACTTGCCTGTGGGCCGTCGCGGGGTTGCGGTTACGTGACCCCTCGCACGTGGCAGTTGATGGCAGAGAACCTGTTCTGGTGACCCCCGAAGAACATGCAAGCGTGACGGCAACAGCGATGCGCTTCCCGGACAACACCGTTTGGGTGCAAACGCGGCCTTATGGATTGCTGATTATCCTGACGTTGTTTGGCGTGCTGGCTTACTTCGCCATGGGGCAGTCTCTTGTGCCGTGGGAGGGCGGCTCGAGTGGGTTTGACGATCTTGTGCGTGCCGCCGCGCGCTTGCCTGAATTCGCGCAAGCTAATACCGCTTTCGCGGCGTGGCAACTCACTTGGTGGTCGGACGAAACAGGTCTTGGCGGATTCACTCGGTTTCGTTCGCCGTTCGCCGCGTTGACTGTCGATTTTGTGTTCATCGGTTGCTATGCGTATGCTTTCTCGTGGTTTTTTGTCAAGGCGTTTGCTCGTATGGCCGGATTGACCCGGACAAACAGACCCGAGCGGCTTTGGCTCAATCGGGTTGGCCACTCTTTATTGGTACTGGTGCTGGCGGACGTGGCAGAGAATCTGCTGACGCTTTTGGTGATAGGTATGCTCGCGCACTCCAACTTTGTCGCGGGAGTAGTTGCGGTCGTTATGTCCCTGGCGGCAGTGGTTAAGTTGATTGCCTTGGCCGTTGTGATCGTTTTCGTGCTTTTGGCTTACGTCAAGAAACCAAAGGGGGTCTAGTTAATCACACCACTACAGGGCGCCTTATTTATAAGATATTGTTTTTATTATATTTTTTGACTTCGCCGGTCATTGCATCACGCCCGGCGGCCTCCGCGATTTGACCGCGTGCCATTGCGTACTCTAGGCTTTGCCATTTCCAACGCGAAACCCCGCAAGAGGCACCCCATGAACGCCCCCCATCCGCAGATGCTGGTCGATATTCCCTACACGCTGAAAAACGGCGAATCGCTGGTGAACGAAACGTTTGCTCACGGCAATCTTGAGCGCCACCGCGTGGGCACCATAGAGCCGCGCAGCATGGCTATGGAAAATGGCCGCCCCATCGCAAACACCTTCAAACTCGAGGAGGCAGGCTTCACGTTCGTCGAACACAAAACCGCGATGAAAAGTTTTTTCAACGAAGCGGAGCTGAAAGCGGTGTATTACCCGGAAGTTGAAGCGCTGATCAAACGCGAATCCGGCGGCACGCGCGCGGTGATTTTCGATCACACGCTGCGCTCGGGCAACGATTCGGAGCGGCAGGAAAAGCTGATCCGCGAGCCGGTGATTTCCGCGCACAACGATTACACCGAATGGTCGGGCCCGCAGCGCGTGCGCGATTTGCTGCCGGATGAGGCCGAGACGTTGCTGCAAAAGCGCTTTGCGATTATTCAGGTGTGGCGCGCAATCAACAAACCGATTGAATCCAACCCGCTGGCGATGGTGGACGCGCGCACCATCGCGCCCGAAGATTTGCTCGTTGCGGAGCGGCGCTATCCAAATCGCGTCGGGCAAACCTATCGCCTCGCCTATAACCCCAAACACCGCTGGATTTATTTTCCAAGAATGGCGCGCGACGAGGCGTTTGTATTCAAGGTCTACGATTCGGCCAAGGACGGCCGCGCACGCTTCACTGCGCACACCGCGTTTGTTGACCCATCAACAACGCCGAACGCCGAGCCACGGCAAAGCATCGAAATGCGGGCGCTGGTGTTTTTTTAGGACTTGTCCCCTCGAACGTAAACATCCCAACTTCCGTCGTTCCCGCGCAGGCGGGAACCGATGGGGTGGTGGAAAGAGCGACTGTGTTACGGGTTCCCGCCTGCGCGGGAACGACTGTGAAGGGATATCCGGCAGCCCAGAGCTTAGCCGACATCCCATTAAACGCCACAAATAGAAAAGCCGGGCTTCATCACGAAGCCCGGCTTTTTGTTGGCGCCTGTCTGAACTGCGCGCAGCGGCTACTTCAGCGCCAGCGTCCACTTCACGATAGCGGCAATATCGGCATCTTTAACGTGCGCGTTGGGCGGCATCACCATGTCGCCCCAGGCACCCTTGCCGCCTTCCTTCACTTTCTTGATCAAATTGGCTTCGGCGCCAGCCTGGCCGCGATACTTGTTGGCGATTTCCTTGAAGCCCGGGCCGAGGACTTTCTTATCGATCTGATGGCAGGTCATGCAGCCGTTGGTCTGCGCCAGTTTTTCGTCGGCTTGAACATCGCCCGCAAGCATGAGGCCCAAGGTGGCGGCACTGGCCGCGACTAAACGTTTCATATTCATTTTCCTAAGTTGTGCTGTAAGTATTTGTTTTAATTCAGTTTTTTATGTCGCCCTGATCCAGCAAGCGCTCGATTGTGCCTAAATCCGCAACAGGCGGCAAGCAACTAACGCCCATGCAAAGCCACGCGTTGACGCCCTGTGAACTGCTCGCCGGAGCGGGCTTGGCCAGCGCGGATGGCAGACCAGCCACGTCGCTGTGCAAGGCGATGATCAGTGTATCCGGGCGGTAACGCGCCGCAAGCGCGTGCTGCCACTGGCGCGAGGTGTCCGTGTCGCCACGCAAGATCACAATGCGCGGCGGCGTCAGCGCCTCTTCCATGGCCGTGAGCAGGCTGACAAAGGCGCTGGGCTGGCGCTGCATTGCGCCGTAAAAGAGGCGTATCGCGCGTTCCGCTGCATCGATGTAACGGGGTTTGCCGATCAAATGCCCCAGCCGTTGCAGCGCGAATGCTGCAATGCCGTTGCCCGACGGCGTGGCGTTGTCGAAACCGGGTTTGTTGCGATGAATGAGTTTTTCGTGATCGTGACTGGTGAAGAAAAAGCCGCCATGTTCTTTATCTTCAAACTGATCGAGCAGCCGCTCGGCCAGCACCTGCGCGAACGCGAGATCATCCGCACGAAAAGCGGCCTGCATCAGTTCCAGCAGGGCATCGAGCAAAAACGCGTAGTCGTCGAGATAGGCATTTAAATGCGCCTTGCCGTCTTTATAAGTCGCCAGCAAACGTTGATCGCGCCACAGCGTTCGTCGCATGAAATCCAGCGCATGCTGCGCGGAAGCCAACCACGCCGGTTCATCGAACACCCGCGCAGCGCGCGCCATACCCTTGATCATCAGCGCGTTCCAGCTCGTCAGGATTTTGTCGTCGCGGCCCGGCCACACCCGCAGGTTGCGTGCCGCCAGCAGTTTGGCGCGGGCGGATTCGAATACGGCTTCACTGCCCACTGGTAACGGTTGAGCGACACGCAAATGCCAGTGTTCGCCCTCGAAATTCACCGGGCCCGTAAGCCCGTAGTGCGGCGCCGCCACCGCGTATTCCTCCGGTGCGAGTAGCGCTTTCACTTCATCCGGTGTCCACACGTAAAACTTGCCTTCGACGTGCTCCGAGTCGGCGTCGAACGAGGAGTAGTAACCGCCCTCATTTGCGTTCACCGGGGATTGCATCTCACGCATCACCCACGCGGCAGTTTCCGCGCACACGGTTTTGTAGCGCGGCGCTTGCGTGACCCGCCATGCATCGCAATACAGCGCCAGCAACGGTCCGTTGTCGTAAAGCATTTTCTCGAAGTGCGGAATGGTCCAGGTGTCATCCACGCTGTAGCGCGCAAACCCGCCACCCAAATGATCATAGATGCCGCCTTCGGCCATCTGCGTGAGCGTGGTGTGGGCGATCTCGAGGCCCGTTGTGTCGCCGTCCACTGCATGCCGCCGTAGACAAAAAGCCAGCTCATACGGATGCGGAAATTTCGGTGCACGCCCGATGCCGCCGTGCTCGCGGTCGAACACCTGAGCGAATTCGGTCCGTGCCGCGTCGAGTGGCGCTCGTGAGAACGCGCCGCTATCCGCGACCTGCGGCACTGTGCCTGCGAGTGCATTTCTAAGTGATTGATTTTGTTGAATAATTTCTGAGCGCTGCGCTTGATACGCCTGCGCGATACGCGGCAGTAAATCGAGAAATCCCGGCATGTTGTAACGCGGGGTCTTGGGAAAATACGTGCCGCCAAAAAACGGCGTGCCATCGGGCATCAAAAACATCGTCAGCGGCCAGCCGCCATTGCGCCGCGTCAGCATGTGATGCGCGGTTTGATAAATTTGATCGATATCAGGCCGCTCCTCTCGATCCACTTTGATGTTGACGTAGAGCCGGTTCATTTCGACGGCTACAGCGGCATCTTCAAACGACTCG